>JAEKNW010000279.1 GCA_016838885.1 Candidatus Cloacimonadota bacterium | reverse complement strand
CAGGAATATATATATTATATGCCTTCAAATTCTGTAACTTATTTTGCTAAAAGAATCTAGCACTCTTCATCAAAGTTCTACTGCATCATTCGGGTTGAACAGTCTCGATAGCCTCAAGAAGAATAAAAAAAGAAAAAACTTGACGAATAAGTGAGGTTAGAAATAATAACATAAATATGAAAGATGTGTATGCATCTACCTAACGATTCTGCCCTGTAGATATTGTGTAGGTCCGAGATAGAATAATACTTATGAAGTATAGATATTAATAATGGATTAGGGCGGATGTTAACATCCGCCCTTTTTTTGTTAAACCGAAAACCTAAAAAAATGGAGGTTTCTTATAATAAGAATAAGAAGAGGAAGCGCCAAGACTAAAGAAGTAGTGCCAAAAGAAAGTGTAAATGAGCAAATATCTGCTCGAGAAGTAAGATTAATTGATGCTGAAGGCAAGCAAGTTGGCGTAGTAAGTATTGTTAGAGCTAGAGAGATTGCTGAGCAGTCCGGTATGGATTTAGTGGAGATATCTCCATCAGCTAAGCCACCAGTTTGCAAGATTATGGATTTTAGTAAATACTATTATCAAAAAGAGCGCAAAGCGCGTGAAGCAAGAAAGAACAGACAAGAAGTTCAGGTTAAAGAGGTCAAATTTGGGCCTAATACTGAAGAACATGATTATAAGTTCAAGAAAAAGAATGCAATTAAGTTCTTGCTTCAACATGATAAAGTAAAATTTACTGTGAGATTTAAGGGCCGTCAAATGGCTCATAAAGAGATAGGTGAAGAGTTATTGCTTAAATTAATGCAAGAGTTGAAACCGATAGTTGATATAGATCAGCCGATTCGTTCTGAAAGCAGAATCATGTCTATGACTCTATCACCCAAAAAAGATATTGAGAAGCTCATTGATTTATTAGAAAAGACAGATGATGATGATGATGATGCTATCGTAGAAATTGAAGATAATGAATAATATAAAATGGAGGAATAATGCCAAAAATTAGAACCCACAGAGCCGCTGCTAAGCGATTTAAGGTTACCGGAAGTGGTAAGATTAAAAGACATCATGCAAAGTCTGCTCATATTAAAACAAAGAAAAGTCCTAAGTTAAAGAGACATTTAAGAGATTCTGCAATAGTCAGAGCATGTGATGAACCAAGAGTAAAGAAAATGCTTTGCGGCATGATGTAAAAAAAAGGAGTTTAAAATGGCAAGATCGAAAAATTTAGTAGCTTCTAGATTAAGAAAGAAGACAAAGTTAAAATTAGCAAAGGGATATAGAGGTGCAAGACATAGATTATATAGAATCGCAGCTCAGACAGTTGAGAAAGGTTGGGGTTACGCATATAGAGATAGAAAGCAGAAGAAAAGAAATTTCCGTAGATTATGGATTACTAGAATCAACGCTGCTTGTCGCAATGAAGGTATCTCATATAGCAGATTTATCAATGCTCTACACAAAGCTGAAATTTCTGTAAATCGTAAAGTGTTAGCTAACTTAGCATGGCATGATCAAGAAGCTTTCGCACAATTAGTGGATATTGCAAAGAAAAATATGGAAGCTTAGATGAAAGACAAGCTCCAGCAGATAATAGATAAGGCTGAATCAGAGTTAAATTCTATAACTACTAAACCAGAGTTATTAAATGCAAAATCTAGAATAATTGGAAAAAAGAGTGAATTAAACTCTTTGATGAAGAATATTAAAGATGTTGCTCCTGAGGACCGCCGAGAATTTGGACAATTAATTAATGAAGCAAAGGATTATCTGCAACAATTAATCGATAGTAGAACACAAATTATCGATGAGCTAATATATAATGAACAAGTTGCATCTTCCCGCATTGATTTGACAATGCCGGGAAGAAGGACTGTTCAAGGTGGACTGCACCCTCTCACCCAGATTTGGAGAGAAGTGGAGGACACCTTTCTTAGTATGGGATTTGAGATTGCAGATGGTTTTGATGTAGAAGATGAATTCCATAATTTTGATGCTTTAAATACCCCTAAAGATCATCCTTCTCGTAATCTAGCAGATACATTCTATGTAGAAGATAATATCTTGTTACGAACTCAGACCTCCACTGTTCAAATCAGAACAATGGAGAATTATCAGCCTCCTATTAGGATTATTGCTCCAGGCCGATGTTACCGCAATGATAAAATGGATGCCTCACACTCACCTGTTTTCCATCAAGTTGAAGCATTAGTTGTTGATGAAAATATCTCCTTTGCTGACTTAAAAGATACTTTGAATATCTTTGTTCAAACTATGTTTGGTCAGAATATTAAATCAAGAATTAGACCTCACTTCTTTCCTTTCACAGAGCCAAGTGCGGAGATAGACATCTCTTGTGTAAGTTGTGGAGGAAGTGGATGTCGAATTTGTAAGAATAGCGGTTGGTTAGAGATGGGTGGAGCAGGTATGGTAGATCCGGCAGTATTAGAGAGTGTTGGGATTGATTCTGAAAAATACACAGGCTATGCATTTGGCTTAGGTATTGATAGAATAACTATGTTGAAATATAATATTCCGGATATGAGAATTCTTTTTGAAAATGATTTAAGATTCTTAAAACAATATAGATAGGGTTTAAGATTATGAAGATAAGTTATAAATGGTTAAAAGATTATGTAAATTTAGATGTAGACCCTAAAATATTAGAAGACCACCTTACTTTCGCAGGTATCGAAGTTGAAGCTATTGAACATATTGGTGAAGATTTAAAGCAATTTATAGTGGCAGAGGTATTATCTGCCCAAAAAATAGAGGGCTCAGATCATTTACAGGTATGCATGGTTAATGATGGGGGAGAGGAGCCTGTACAGGTTGTCTGTGGAGCTCCTAATTGTCGAACTGGCTTGAAGGTAGCTTTTGCTCCGGTAGGTTCGATTATTGGTGGTGAGTTTAAGATTAAGAAAGCCAAATTGAAAGGCTATGCTTCTCATGGGATGATATGTTCAGCTAAAGAGTTAGGTATCTCAGAAGATCATGATGGTATTATGGAACTTGATACTAAGGCCTCAATAGGACAAGATTTAGCTTCATATTTAGATTTCAATGATATAGTATATGATGTTGAAATCACTCCGAACAGACCTGATTTATTAGGTATAATTGGAGTGGCACGAGACTTATCAGCACTATATCATAAGGAATTACACCTTCCACAAGCAAAAGAGTGGAATACTTATGACGATGTGAATGATTCTTTAAAATTAGAGATTCAGAACCAAGATAAATGTAGTCGTTATCTAGCTACTGTCATTAAGAATGTAGAGGTCAAGGAATCTCCGGATTGGCTAAAAAAGAGGCTGATAGCTGTTGAGCTAAGACCAATTAATAATATTGTTGATATTACCAACTTTATTCTGATGGAGACAGGTCATCCTATTCATGCTTTTGATTATGATAAATTAGCAGGTAAGAAGATTATCGTTAGGGATGCCTTTGAAAATGAGAGTTTCCCGGCTTTAAATGGAGAAGTGTATAAGCTTTCTCAAGATGATTTAGTTATTGCTGATGGAGATAAAGCTATAGGACTTGCTGGTGTAATGGGTGGAGCGAACTCTGAAATCACTTTAAATACTCAGAATATTGTTATTGAATCTGCTTGTTTTAACTATGCTACAGTTAGAAGAACTTCTCAAAGGCATAAACTTTTTTCAGATTCTTCTTATAGGTTTGAAAGAGGTCTATCTTCAGAAACACCAGTTTTCACTAAAGATAGAGCAATTGATTTAATTTTAGACCTGGCAGGAGGGCAACTTCAACAGGGAAGCCTAGATGTTTATCCAAATCCTGATTTAGCCAAAATTGAAGTTGAACTTAGACCTGCAAGAGTCGAGTTATTACTCGGAGCACATATTCCATTAGTAGAAATTAAGTCCTATCTTAAAGCTTTGGGTCTAGAGTTAATAACAGAAAGCTCGGAAAAGATAAAGTATAAAATCCCTCATTTCAGAGGAGATTTACTTAGAGAAATTGATTTGATAGAGGAGATAGTAAGGCTTCATGGCTATAACAATATCCCAGTCAAAACAAGTCCTCAAGGAATAATGAATCATAAACACTTTAGATTAGAGAGAAAAATAAAAGACCTAATGGTAACTGCAGGCCTTTACGAGGTTATTAACCTAACTCTTTTCGACCCGGATAACTTGAATAAACTAAGACTTTCCGAAGATGATTTTAGAAGAAGGTTGGTAGAGTTAAAAAATCCCCAAAGCAATGTTCTTAGAGCTATGAGAACAACCTTAATAACTAATCTATTAAACTGTACTGAATATAACATTAATAGAGGAAATAAGGATGTAAGGATTTTTGAACTCAACAAGATAATCCTAAACAACAGTGATAAAACTACAGAAGAAAGGAAATCCTTAACTGCCCTACTCTCTGGTAATAGGTTTGATAACTATTGGAAAGATAAATCTACTAAGTGTGATTTTTATGATGTTAAAGGGATTGTCGAAGATTTATTTACAGAGGTAAATCTTACTATCTCCTACACTCCTTCTCAAGAGAAATTTTATACCGAAAATCACTCCCTAGACATTATCTGCAAAAAGTTAAAGATTGGTTCTTTCGGTCAAATTGACCCTAAAATCGCAAAAAGTTTCAACATTGATACTGTTGAACTTAAACAAGATGTTTATATTTTAGATATTGATTTGACCCAAATATTGGAAATTATGGACTTCTCTAAACGTGATTTCCAAGAAATTAATAAGTTCCCTAATGTTTATCGCGATATATCTTTCAATGTCAATTCTGATATAAAAGTCTCTGACATTATTTCAACGATAGAAGTTGTTAATAAAGCAGTTGTGAAAAATGTCTCACTTATGGATGAATATAAAGGTAAAAATATTCCTAAGGGTAAAAGAAGTTTAATGTTTAGTTTAACATTAAACTCTGAAAATAAAACATTGACAGATAAATTTACTGAACAATTAATGCAAAAAGTGATTCAAAGCTTAGAAAAAAATTATAATATTGAAATGAGGTAAATAAAATGAATCAAGTGAATATGAATAATATAAATCAGAAAATTCAAAAGCTAATTGAAAAATACAGAGCTTTAGAAGCTGATAATAATAATAATTTAGAAACAATTTCTAAATTAGAGCAAATTACTGAAGAGCAAAAAAACAATATTGCTAATCTTAATGAGACATTAGAGAACAAAGAACTGCAAATAATGACTCATGAAGACACAATTAAAGACCTTAATCAAACAATCGAAGATCTCAGAGCTATTAGAAGTAACTTGGAAACAAAAATAAGTGAACTTCAATCTGCCCTAGATAACATCGGTAATACTGCTGATGAAATCGATTCTAAACTATCAGATATGTTCCCAGACATTGACCTGTCTGATATTGATAACTTGTAATTTCTAACTTATATAATGAAAGAAATCCAATTTGACTTATTAGGAAAACACTTCAGTGTTAAAACTGATGACCCCGATAAATTGGAAAGAACAATATCTGATTTGAAAAAATTTCTGAGAGATATGTCCCTAGAATACAAAAGCTTAGACCTTGATAAGTTTCTGCTTTTTTGTATGCTGAAAATGACAGATCAAATGATTACCATTCAAGATCAATTAGCTCAGTTTAATAATCAGATTGATACTATTGATATTGATTCCTTTTTAGATGAATAATTTAGTTCTGCAATATTCGTGATCTTATATTGAAGAAGAACTGCCAATTTTGAGGGAATCGAGCCATTGGTAGCGCTCAAGCCGTCGTTGTTACGGATCAGCAAAGCTAAAAAGGTAGATGCCCACCTTGAACATAGTTCTCGGATTCAATCTTGGACACGGTATTGCGGAACCTCTTTTTCTGATAAACAGGGAAAAAAAGATCCTCAAATGAGGATATAATATAGATAAAGTGAGGATTTAATGGGAAATATAATATATATTGCCATAGGAATTATTGTTGGAATGCTGAGCATGGGGATAGTTTATCTAATCCTCAGAAAAAAAGCTTTTAGTCTAATTAGTAACCAAAAGGTTATTGCTGAAAAAATTATCCAAGATGCTGAAGAGAAAGCCAAATCTCTTAAAAAAGAGAAAATCCTAGAAGGTAAAGAAGAATGGTTCCAACAAAAGAAAGTGTTGGAAGATGAGATTAAAGAACGTCAAAAAGAGCTGCGTAAATTAGAAAAAGCTTCTAATGACAGACTTGCTTCCTTAGATAGAAGGCTGGAATCTCTTGAGAACAAAGAGACTAACTTAACACAATTAGAAAGAAAAAATCAAAAATTTGAAGATGTTCTCAATAAAAGAGCTGATGAAATAGACAATTTAATAAATGACCAACAAAAGAAATTAGAAGAAATTGCCGGTATGACACACGAAGAAGCTCTTAATCAACTCAAATCTGAATTAATCTCAACAGCAAAAAAACATACTGCCGGTGAAATCAGACAATCAATTGAACAACTTAAATCAGACGCTACAGCTAAATCAGCTGAAATATTAGCTACTGCTATTCAAAGAATGGCTGTTGATTATGTCTCAGAATCTACTGTTTCTGTAGTTTCTCTTCCTTCAGACGAAATGAAAGGAAGAATTATTGGTAGAGAAGGTAGAAATATTCGTTCCTTCGAAAAAGCTTCAGGTGTTGATTTAATCATTGATGACACTCCAGAAGCTGTTGTTCTATCCTGTTTCGATCCAATTCGCAGAGAGATTGCCAGATTATCTCTAGAAAAATTAATCTCTGATGGTAGAATTCACCCGGGCAGAATTGAAGAAGTAATCGAAAAAACCGGAAAAGAGATGGATGAGCACTTGGTTAAAGTCGGTGAAAAAGCCTTCTTGGAAGCAAATGTTCATAACATATCTCCAAATATCATTAAAATTCTAGGTAGATTAAAATATCGTACCAGTTATGGTCAAAACGTACTCCAACACTCAATTGAAACTGCTTGGATTTCTGGTATTATGGCGGCTGAATTAGGTCTCAACCAAGAGATGGCGCGTCGTGCCGGTCTCCTCCATGATATAGGAAAGGCTATTGATCACGAGTTTGATGGTTCTCATGCTGTAATCGGTGCTAATATCGCTCGTAAGAATGGCGAATGCAAAACTGTCATAAATGCCATTGAAGCTCATCATGAAGATGTTACTCCTGACACCGTCTATGCTGCTTTAGTTCAAGCCTCTGATGCTATTTCAGGTGCAAGACCTGGGGCCAGAAGAGAAATGCTTGAATCATATATGCAAAGATTATCTAAACTAGAAGAAATTGCAGGTTCTATCGAAGGGGTTAATAAATCTTATGCTATTCAAGCTGGTAGAGAGTTAAGAATCATTGTTGAACCTACTAATGTTAATGACGAAAGCGCTGCTTTTATCGCTCAAGATATAGCTTCTAAAATTGAAAAAGAAGTACAATACCCGGGAACAATAAAAGTTACTGTTATTAGAGAAACAAGGCAAATTGCTGTTGCAAAATAAATTATGAAAATACTTTTCTTAGGAGATATCTATGGAAAACCGGGAAGAGAAGTTTTAAAAAAGAATTTAAAACATCTCAAAAACGAGTTTTCTGTAGATATCTGTATTGCAAATTTTGAGAATCTAGATGATGGAAGAGGTATAAGCGAAAAAGCTGCTAAATTAGCCTTCTCTTATGGAGTTGATTATGCGACTAGCGGTAATCACCTATGGGATAAGCCAGACTCACTTCCTTACCTAAAACTAGAGAAAAGAATTTGCAAACCTATGAATTATCCCAAACCGGATATTGGTATGAATTTCATTAGTGCACAAATCGGAGCTAAGAATTTATTACTTCTAAATTTAGCTGGACAAAGCTTTATGCCTCCTGCTAATTCACCCTTTGAATGTGTTGATGAATTTCTGGAAAAATATTCAATAACAGAAAATATTATATTTGTTGATTTTCATGCAGAAGCTACTGCCGAAAAGCGGGCAATGGCCTGGTTCTTAGATGGTAGAGTTTCAGCTTTAGTTGGTACTCATACTCATGTCCAAACTGCTGATGAACAAATTCTTCCTCAAGGTACTGCCTATATCACTGATGTGGGTATGACTGGTGGACACGCATCAGTTATTGGTGTTCAAAAAGATATCATTATCGATTCTATCAAAGATGGGGTGCATAAACCTTACAAAACCTCACAAAAGGGATTAGAAATTAATGGTGTCATGCTTGATATAGATGATCATACAAACCTTACAAATAAGATAATACGAATTAGGAGATGCTTTGATGGAGAAAATTCTTAAAGCCAAACCATTAATTAAAGATAAATATAGTGAACTTAAAGTAGAAATCAATGAGCTGGCAGAGCCCCTGATTATGAAAGTCATAAGACTTGGTGATGATAAAGCTTCAGCTTTCTATGTTCAAAATATTCTTAACCAAGGAAAGAAATTAGGAGTACAAGTAGATTTAATCACCCTAGAGGAAAATACTCCTCAATCTGAGCTTGTTGATTTAATAGTAGGTTTTAATACTGATAATACTGTTGCTGGAATTATGTTACAGAAACCGCTTCCTCCTCATATTCATGAATCTGAGATTAATTCCTTAATAAAGTCTTCAAAAGATGTTGATGGCTTTCATCCGGAGAATCTGGGTAAGCTTATGCTTGAACAAGAAGGATTATTCCCTTGTACAGCAACAGCTTGCTTAACTATGTTGGATTACTATAATATTGAAACTGAGGGTAAAAACATAGTAATTATCGGCAGAAGTGCTATTGTCGGGAAACCTCTGGCTAATATGCTTCTCAGAAAAGATAAAACAGGAAATGCTACTGTTACTGTTTGTCATAGTAAAACTAATAATATCAAAGAAATTACCAAGCAAGCTGATATTTTAATTGCTGCAATCGGGAAAGCAAATTATGTAACTAAAGATTTTTTAAAAAATAATTGCATTGCCATTGATGTTGGCATAAATGAAGTAAAAAATGCTGAAGGAAATGCTACTTATGTTGGTGATATTGACTATCAAGATGTTTTTGATTCAGTCTCAGCGATAACTCCAGTCCCTGGAGGAATTGGCTCTGTTACAACTTATGAATTGTTCAAAAATCTCTTAAAATCAAAAAAAATAGCAAAAAATAAATAAATATATTGACTAAATAAATCAAACTTGAAAAATTAACTTAATAATGATAATAATTAATGACCTTGGGAGGATGTTAATGCGTAAAGCTTTAAAAATGAGTTTGCTTTTAGGGACTATCTTAGTCCTTTTAGCTATTACTGCATGTGGTGTTGATGGTGATTACAAAAGTAATAAAGCACCTGAGATAAGAATTACTTCATGGGAAGGGGCTGTTACTGAGAGTGCTGCTGACACTTTAGAAAGTTTAGTTTTCCAGCAAAGAGTGTATTGGAACGCTACTGATGAAGACGGTACTATTGCTGGTATAGCTTATAGAATCTTAGATGAAAATGGTACTCCTATTGCAACACCTGGTAACTCTGTAATTGATGAAATAGGTGAATTAGAACCAGTAGTTTATGAGGGTAATCAATTAGTTGGCTGGGTTGTTCACTACAAACCAGGTGCTGATGAAAATATCCCACTCACTTCAAACCAAGCTAAAAAAACTGTCTGGTCGCAAAATCAATATACTGTAGTTAATTTCCCTGCAAATGAAGATGGAGAACCTGCAGTGAAAATTAGTAGTATCGAAGTTATCGCTATCGATAATAGAGGATCAGTTAGTAATATAGCACGAAGATCATTTAAAACAGAATCTTCGGTACCTAATTGTATTCTATCTACCTCAAGAGGTAATCCTGACGGAAAAGAAGTTGGTACAGGATTATTCATTACTTTTTCCATGAGTACAATTCCAGGTGACCCTTTAGCTGTTCCAGGTGCAGATTACTATGAATATAAACTTGGTAAATATATCTATGATGCTGATGCTGATTCTCTTGATATTCCAGAGTTAGTTGAAGAAACTAGCTGGTTCACTACCACTGACAGAGAGGTAATTCTTACAAAGAATACTACACCTCCATTAACTCCTGATTTTGATGGGACTGAAACTGATTCAGAACAATTGACTTTTACAAGAATTACAGCTCATGCATATAACTATGCCGGAGTTAAATCAAATGAATCAATTATTGAATTTGCTGTTAAGGAAGGTTTCCACCCTAAAACTGTTATTTATCCACAAAAAACTTATGCCCTAGGTGATAATCATTACAAGGATTATGTAGTTAATGAAGACCTCGAAAACTACCCATACTTATTCAAGGATGGCCCAATACCTGTGATTTATGCTACTAGTTTCTTCACTGATAGTGAAGGCAGAAAAACTGTTGTAAATTCACCAAATCTAAAAGTTTTCTCTAGATGGGGTTATTATGGTCAATATGGAACACCTCCAACTTCTAGTACAGGAGCTATTGTTTTTTCTGATAGTCCTTATGATACTGAGGTAGGACGTGTCCTAAATGAAGCTGATAACAAAGATTATTATTCAGAAATAATTGCTTATGATATACGCTTCGATGATGCTCCTTTTGATTTCTTTGCCTTATCTCAAAATCCAGATAATTTAGTAACTCATGTAGAAGAAGACGGCACAATGACTGAATGGTTAAGAGTTCCAAAGACAAGTGTATGGTCTATTTCTAGAGGATTAGAAATTGGTAACTTAGCTCCTGGCTATCATAAATTAGAAGTCAGTGCTGTCGATTTACAATTTGAATATGACCCAACACCTGCTGTTTTTGAATTTTACATAGCAGATCCTGTTCCACAAGCGGAAAAAGATGGGATCATGGTTCTAGAAGCTTCAACATTCCCTTCATGGAGTTCAACTCAAGTTTATGCTGATTCAGTATATCGGGAAGTTTTAGCAGATTACCCAAATGTTGATTTCTTTAAAAGATCTGAGATTAATGCTATAACTGGTCTGCAAAATGCTGCATGTAACCTTGCATATTCTGATGTACAGAAATATAAGACAGTAATTTATCGCGAAGAAGCTGCCGGTACTACATATTTTGGTAGTGATTACGATGTATTAAAGTTATATCTAAATAACGGTGGAAACGTAATTCTAAGCTCAGCAGGTAACTTAAAATCCATGAATGATGAGATGGTAAATAAGAACCGTAATATGTTTAGAAATTACTTTGGAATAGATTTTAGACTTAATGCAGTAGTTACAGTTCCAGCCAATAAATGGTTCTTCGATAAATTTATGCCTACAACTAATATAGCATCATTATCTAATCTACCAGAAATGAATCTATATTTAGAAGAGCAACATAATGCACTTATTTTTGCAAGACGTGGATTATCTGATTTATCCTATTTTGCAGGAAATTATGCTACTCCAGATGATAATTTAACTCAAATAATTTATCGTTCAGATATTAAAGAAGTTGGGGATGATGCTTATTCACCGGCAACTATTGAAGAATATAATCAATTTAATGACCTTCCCTTAGCTGTAGGGAAAATTACCAATCAGAATAGATGTTTTGTCTTTGGATTCCCATTATCTTATATGAATAAAAGTGAGTTAACTCTATTGTTTGAGCAATTACTAAATGAATAATAAGAAAATATACTAATTTATAGCAGTCAAAAAGGCAACTCATGCTGCCTTTTTGCTTTTAAAAAAGCAATAACCAGTAACAAAAGAGGAAAGTATGAAAGTAAAGAATTTACTTATTGTTAGTATTTTGATTCTATTTTTGGTTGGATGTGGGGGAAAAGCAGACAATCAACTAGAAGGCAAGGATCCACTTAGTGGTGGGGAGATGATGTTTTGGAAAGTATCTGATGATGATAGCAGTGTCTATTTATTAGGCTCTATCCACTTTGGTAAAGCTGAATTTTATCCCATGCCTAATGTTGTAGAGACTGCTTACACTGAAAGCCAAGTTTTAGGAGTTGAAATTGATATCTCCAGTTTAGATGAAAATGCTGTGCAGAAAATTATTATGGATAATATGTATTATCAAGATGGTACTAAGCTTATAGATCATCTAAGCCAAGAGACAGTAGATATTCTCACTGAATATTTGAAAGAAAAAGATATGGATATTACAATGTTTGAGAGTATGAAACCAGGCATGTTAATCCTAACCATATCAGTTTTAGAATCTCAGTTAGCTGGTTTAGATGAAGAATTAGGGATTGATAAGCATTATATTACCCGGGCAATTGAAGATGATAAAAAAATCGTTGAATTTGAATCAATTGAAGAACAAATGGGAATGCTGTTTGGTAGTGATGAGATTTCAGAAGGATTACTTTACAAAACTTTGAAGGAATCTCAAGATTTTCAGACAATGCTAGACTCGCTAATAACATTGTGGCAGACTGGTGATGCTAAAGCTATGAATACTTTTATGACTTCTTGGGAAACACCTGAAGAGAAACAATATTTAGACATGCTCTTCGGGGAAAGAGATATAAAGATGACTGAGAAAATAGAAGAAATGTTAGCCGATAACACTAAAGCCTTTATCATTTTAGGTGCCGGGCATTATGTCAATGATGATGGAATCATAAATCGCTTAAACAAGAGTAAAAAGTATAAAATAGTTAAATATTAAATTTTAAAAAAATAAAACATTGACATGGATTAGCAAGAACTTTTGATAAATTCAAAAAGTTCTTGCTTTTTTTACAATAATAGGAGATATAATAATAATGAACTTAGCTGTAGATTTGCATTCTCATTCCGGTTATGCTGGAGGGGTAGGAACTATTCTGCTTGAGGATATTTCAAGAACTATGAAAATGAAAGGAATTGATGTTTTTGGTACAGGAGATGTCTTGTTACCTCAGAGATATCGAGAATTAGAAAACTTATTGATCGATGCAGGTAATGGCCTCTTTAAGTTGTCTGTCCATGATACTTCTTCTTTTCTCTTACAAACAGAGGTCATTCTGACAGTTAAGTTACCGAGCTATAAAAATAAAATAGTAGCCCATCATATCATCCTATTTCCTAATTTTGATGCTGTTAAAGAATGTGCTCATTTAATGGAAGTATGGAAGCAGAAGAATACTATTGGCAGACCATTCATAGTTTCAGATAATAGAGAAGAGATGATTTTAAGATTGCAAGAAATTAGTTCCATTCACCCCGAAATTGAGATTATCCCTGCTCATATAATGACTCCGGATGGAGTGATGGGTTGTAAGAATATGCTTAAGGATATAGAGGAGTTCTATGGCTCATTTTTACCTAATATTCATGCTGTTGAGACCGGCTTAAGTGCAGATCCGGAACTACTCGCCCAAATACCTAAGATAGCGGACCTCACGTTCATATCCAATAGTGACTGCCATAGCTCTGCCCTAAATCGTGTAGGTCGCGAGTTTACCGTATTAGATGTTGAAAAGCAATCTTATAGCGAAATCATTAACTCGATTAGGAAAAACAAGGTAGTGCTTACAGCGGAGTTCAATCCAGCAGAAGGCCGATATTATCGAACTGGTCATGCCGGTAAGAGGCACAATAATAAAGAAGAGTTTCTTATCCCATCTTCAGAAAAGGTAGATTTATCATGTCCCATTTGCTCAAAGAAGATGACCTTAGGTGTTTATGATAGAGTCCACCAATTGAGAGATCCAAGCATTATCCCCAGAAAGAGAAAAGCTGTTCATCTTATACCTCTAATTGAAGTAATTGCCTATTCTCTAAATCTAAAGAGTGTAACATCTTATAAAGTCATGAAAATTTATGAAGAAATTATTAGACATTTTAACACAGAAATCAGATTGTGGTTAGCAAGTGAGAATAATATTAATGATGCGCTTGAAAATCAGATTCCTACAGCAACCTTGATAGCTATCTTGGCTGTCAAAGCTGAAAGATTTGAGTTTGCTCCTCCAGGTTATGATGGAGAGTATGGAAAATTAGTTATTAAATAAATAAATTGTCCTTATGGAGGTACAGTATGGAAATTCGTGATTTTATACCAAAAAGGTTCGAAAAGTTAGCTGAGCAACTTAATAATAATGAAGCAGTGATACTTTTCAGTAATGACCCTGTCCATGGAGTAAATCGTTTTGAACAAGATAAAAACTTTCTCTATTTCACAGGCTTAGAGATAGCTAATGCCAGATTAGTTGTTGTAAAGAATTCTGACAAACTCAATTCAACTCTTTATATTGAGAGAAATATTCCTGAGAGAATAGTTTGGGATGGAGCAAAGATGTATCCTGAAGAAGCAACTGAGATTTCTACAATAAAGAATGTTCAGTTCACTGATTTGTTTGAGGCTAATATAACAACTATCATGGCCTTCAATGGAGTTAGAAAAGTATATTGTAATTACCAAATTGGGGAAATGAATAAACCATTAGATTCAAGATTATTCTTCGCTGAAGAGTTAAAGAAGAGAGTTCCCGGTATTGAAGTTGGTGATTTTACTGATATTGTAAGACCTCTTAGGCAGATCAAAGATGAGTTTGAACTTGAACAATTGCAATATGCAATTGATGTAACCGGTCAAGGTCTAGATGAGATTTTTAATTATGCTGAAGCAGGTATGTTTGAATTTGAGTTAGAAGCTATGCTATACAACGAAATGCTCTCTAGCGGTTTCAGGTTTTGGGGCTTTACTCCTATAATCGCTAGTGGCAAGAATGCTGCTACCTTGCATTATATAGACAACGATACTGAGATTGATAAGGATACTATGGTTCTCTGTGATGTGGGTGCTTCTAGTTATGGTTATAGTGCTGATATTACAAGAACATTCCCAATTGGAGAAAAGTTTACTCCACGTGCTAAAGAGGTATATCAAGAAGTTTTGGCTATTCAGAAAGAGATAATCGAAATGATAAAACCTGGTGTTTCTATGATGCAGTTGAATGATAAGACCAATGAATTAATCACTAAAGCGTGTCATAAGTTAGGATTAATCAAAGAAGATAGTGAATTTAGAAAGTACTATATGCACTCTATAGGTCATCATCTTGGTTTAGATACTCACGATGTAGGAGCTAGGAACTCTAATCTGGAAGCAGGTATGGTCATCACAATTGAACCTGGTCTCTATATTCCTGAAGAATCAATCGGAGTTAGGATTGAAGATGACATTTTAGTTACTGAGTCTGGCTATAAGGTTCTATCAGGAGCCATACCTAAAGAAGTATCAGAGTTAGAAGCAATTAGAAAGGCTTCTTTACATCGATGATTAAGAAAAAAATTGCCATTTATCCCGGAACATTTGATCCTATCACTTTAGGGCATATTAATATTGTTCAGAAAGCTTCAGAAATGTTTGATGAAGTTGTGATGGCTATAGCCAAGGATAATTATAAAGAGACTTTCTTTTCTTTAGAGGAAAGAACCCAGCTTTGTGAAGAGGCTTTAATCGATATTCCAAATGCTAGAGCTGAATCTTTTGAAGGTTTAGTTGTTGATTTTGCTAAGAAGTTAGGAACTAATATCATGATTAGAGGTTTAAGAGCTGTTTCCGACTTCGAGTATGAATTACAACTGGCTTTGATGAACAAGAAGTTAAGTGATGAGATCGAAACTATATTTTTAGTTCCTCGCTTTGATTTCCTCTATTTATCTTCCAGCATGGTCAGAAATATTGCTGCAGTCGGGGGAGATGTTGAGACTCTTGTGCCCAAATGCGTGGCAGATGCTTTAATCCAAAAAAGAAGAGGTAAGGGAATATGAGTCAATCAAATGATAGAATTCTACCTTATGACGTAAATGCTGAAGCAGCAGTGTTAAGTGCTATGATGTTAGATAATGTTGCTGCTTCAAATGCAATCTCAGAAATGGAAGATAATTATTTCTATAGAACTGCCCATAAGATTCTGTTTCAAACAATGAAAGAACTTTATAGTGATAGTATTGAAATTGATTTAGTTACGCTCTCAGCACGGTTGCAGCCTAATAATCTTATTGAAAAAGTGGGTGGAACAGATTATTTAAACAAGA
Source organism: Candidatus Cloacimonadota bacterium (assembly GCA_016838885.1). Taxonomy (GTDB): domain Bacteria; phylum Cloacimonadota; class Cloacimonadia; order Cloacimonadales; family JAFGVF01; genus JAEKNW01. The sequence continues at coordinate 22,136 of JAEKNW010000279.1, read as the reverse complement.
TATCAGATTTTGTATTATCAACAGCCAATCTCTCTTATCACATAAAGATTGTTACCCAAAAAGCTCTTTTAAGAGAGTTAATCGTAACATCTAATAATATCATTGAAAAATGTTATACAGCAGAAGAGGATGTGGAAGATATAATCGATAATGCTGAACAGATGATATACAATGTTACCAATAAGAGGTCTACTAATTATTTCAAAGATATCGCTTCTCTAATGGGAGAGACTCTTGAAGAAATTAATGAAGTTGCCACTTCTCATACTTCTGTTATTGGCGTTCCAACTGGATATACTGATTTAGATCGTAAAACAGGTGGATTTAAATCCGGTCAATTAATCGTTCTGGCTGCCCGTCCTGCTATGGGTAAAACGGCCCTAGCATTAAATATAGCTTTTAATGCAATAACTCATCATAACAAAAAAGTAGCTATCTTTACTATGGAGATGCAGGCTGATGAGTTGCTTAAGAGAATGCTTTCTGCAGCTTCAGAAGTCCCAATGGATGCAATTTTGAAAGGCTTTGGAATGACTGATGAAAAGATGTTGAGAGTTACCAATTATGGGATGATGTTATCAGAGAAAAAACTCTACATAGATGATTCAGGAACTAACTCCCCCTTAGAACTCAGAGCTAAATTGAGACGATTGAAAGCTGAAGCAAAAGGGTTAGATTTGGTCCTGATTGACTACTTGCAATTAATGTCATCACAAAGATACAAAGATAACAAACAGCAAGAAATAGCTGAAATTTCACGGTCTTTAAAGATCCTTGCAAAAGAGCTGGAAGTTCCGGTAGTTGCCCTTTCTCAGTTAAATCGTGGATTGGAAAATCGCGAAGATAAACGTCCTCGCTTAGCTGATTTGCGTGAATCAGGTGCAATTGAGCAAGATGCTGATATTGTTATGTTTATTTATCGTGATGAATACTATAATGAAGATTCTAAAGATAAAGGAGTTGCTGAGGTTATCATAGGAAAAAATAGACATGGTGCCGTAGGAACTGCCCGATTATTGTTTATTCCTCATTTAACAGCCTTTAGAAATTTAGAGATGACTCCAACTGAAGTTTAGATATGAATTCACTGGCAAAATTTGGTTCATTCATACTATTCAACATCAAAGTAATCAAAGAATTACCCTTTATTTTCAAGAGAAGATATTACTTTCTGAGAGTTTGTAAAAAAATAGGACTTGACTCCCTTTGGTTAATCATCATCACTTCGATATTCACAGGATTTGTAACAGCTCTTCAAGCGATTTACCAGACCAAGGGGAGGATACCTCTAAGCTACTTGGGAGTATTAGTTGAGAAGTCTGTAGTCATTGAGCTGGCTCCGGTTCTTACTGCTCTAGTGCTTACAGGTAAGATTGGTGCAGCCTTAACTGCTGAAATTGGGACAATGAAAGTTACTGAGCAAGTTGATGCCCTCGAATCGATGGCCATTAGTCCTTATAACTTTATCTATATGCCTCGTATCGTTGCAGGGGCATTTATGGTGCCTATTCTCACGATTATATCTATGTTAGTTGGAATCTTATCCGGCTTCTTTTTCTCAGTTTTGAAGTATAATATATCCTTTTATACATTTTTCTCTAATATGCAGAATTATTTTGCTATGAGTGATATTTATGGAGGTTTAATCAAGGCTTTAGCTTTTGGAATAACTATCACATCGATTGCTTGTTATCAGGGGCATAAAACAGGAAATGGGTCAGAGGGGGTTGGAATATCAACTACCAATACTGTAGTATATTCTTCAATTATGATTCTGGTACTAGATTTCTTTGTAGCTTGGATACTATTTGGGATTTAATATGAAAAAATTATTGTATATTACTTTCGTTTTAAGTTTATTATTATTAATAAGTTGCAAAAACAAGATTGAAAGTGAAACTTTCGTAGTTAAAGAAGAATCTCAGCAAATTTCTGCGACTGACTCTTTGCACGTTTTAGCGACTGAAGATTTTTTTGAATTAGCTTTGATTGATTCCTTATCACAGAAATTCTTAGAGGAGAGTAAGACTAAGTTAATCTGGGAAAACGGAGGAAGTAAGAAAGAGATTATTGACAAATTAGCAGAGAGTGATTTTCTCAATTATCCTGATTTAGTCTTAGGCTTATCAAATGTATTTTATACAGAATTAGATAGTTTAGATATTTTTCGTAGTCTAAAGGATGTTTATTTTTCTAATGTAAGATCAAATAACAGATTTGATAAAAATAAGAGATTTGTTCCTTATCAATATTCTTATCTTGCTTTAATCAAGAAGACTAGTAACAAGAACTCCATGCCCAAAAGTTTTGGAGTCATGCAGAAGGAAGAGTATTTTGATAAAATTATTATATGTGATGCTATAGAGACAGAGTATGGTCGTGCTTTGTTTAATCAAATAGAAGGCATTTTTAAGTTTCATGGCTATGCTTCATGTTGGAACAGGATTAAAGGAGGCATCTTCTCCATCGAAGATAATGAAAATGATGCCTGGGATAATTTCTGGAAGCATGATGATAAGTATATCTTCCATCCCGTAACAGACGTGATACAAGGTTATGAAGCAGGTTACCCTCCAACTATGGAGTATATCTATATGGCTGAGGGAAGTTACAAGATGATTCATTCTGCAGCCATAACTCAAAGGTGTAAAAATATAACGAAGGCTGAGGTTTTTCTTCTATGGTTACACAAACTTGATACTCAATCTTTCATAGTGAAGAACACGAATTGGTATCCCATTATCGAATATGCTGATAAGAGTGAAGGACATAGAGTGATTGACTTCCCCAAAAAAGTAATTAATCACAAAATAAATCGAAGAGTTGTCGAAAAATATTTAGCTGAATGGTTAGATTATTGGAAAATATATAAAAGGAATTTTAATGAGCAATAAGTTCAAAGTAGTATTATATCAACCCGAAATCCCTAGCAATACTGGGAATATTGGAAGGATTTGTGTCGGAGCTAATTTAGAGTTACATATCATTAAACCTATGAGATTTCTCCTTAATGATAAATTAGTTAAACGCGCAGGATTAGATTACTGGCATAAACTAAATCTCACAATTCATGATTCATTAGAAGACTTCTTAGAGATGTTCCCTCATGTAAATGTCTATTATTGCACAACAAAAACAGACCAAAAATATACTAACATCCACTACAAACTGGGCGATGCTTTTATCTTCGGGCCTGAATCAAGAGGCATTCCGGAAGAAATTCTTTTTAAAAATAAGAATATGAACATTACTATTCCCATGACAAGTGAGATAAGATCTATAAATCTGTCTAATAGTGTGGCTATTATTCTCTTTGAAGCTCTAAGGCAGCTAGATTTCAATTTCTAAACTTAATAGGATAATCCCGATTTCTATTGACATAAATCTTCTTTAGGAATCTTTGCAGATAACCCCAAATAATGCAGTAGATCTTTGCAAAGCTCTACTGCATTATTTGGGATAAAAGAAAAAAAAGAGGAAGAATGAAAAACGCTTTTGAATCCTTAGATTACAAGAAAATCTTAGGAATAATTGTAGGTAGTATTTTTTTTGGAATAGGCTATTCTTGGTTTTTAGTGCCCTATCAAATGTCCCCGGGTGGGGTGGGAGGTATTGCCCAAGTTCTTAATCACTATTTTGATTTACCTGTCGGAGTTATAAGCTTGTTAATGAATATTCCACTTTTCATTATTAGTTTTTTATTGATAGGCAGAACCTTTGGAGCAAGATCAATTTTTGGGATGATTACCTCAGCTTTGATGATAGATGCTGTCAGTTTTAGTACTCTTCATAAGATGGGAATTATCAGATCATTAGAGCCATACACCCATATTTTTAAAGGAAAAGAGGTTTTGGCAATGTTGGCCCCAGATGAGATGTATCTTTCAGCCATAGCCGGGTCAGTAATGTTAGGACTAGGTTTAGGTATTATCTTCAGATTTAGAGGTTCAACTGGAGGAACTGATATCCCTGTTGCCTTAGTAAAACAAAAGACCGGAATCTCAGTCGGCTCAGCTTATTGGGTGATTGAAACTTTAATTATTCTTTTTGTCGCTATCACCTTCCAAGATATCAAACTTCTTATTTGGGCTTATATTAACTTGTTTATTTCTACAAAAATCACTGATATTGCCAGCGAAGGACTTCCTTATATTAAAGGAGTATATATTATCTCTACAGAAGCTATTGAAATTAAAAATGAAATCTATAAAAGATTGAATCGTGGCGTAACAATGTTTAAAGCACAATCAGGCTGGAGCGGTCGAGACTTGAATGTCCTGCTCTGTGTCTGCAATAGACGACAGGTTGGACCTCTTACTGATTTAGTAAAAAGCATTGACCCAAATTCTTTTGTAATCCTAAATGATGTATATGATGTCATGGGTTTTGGCTTTAAGAGTAGACAACTAAATTTCCAAGACAATAAAAGCATTCAACAAATTCAAGCTGAACTGGATTCTGCTAAAAGAAAGAAGTGATAAGTTTAAAAAAGATAGAACAAAGTCTTGTTCTAAGTAGGATTGTAATTAAACCAAAATAATGCAGTAGATCTTTGAGAATAGCAATATATTCTTTTGCAAAAGTAACTCCCATAATTCTTCCGAATATATATATTATATGCGTCCGAATTCTGTAAGTTATTTTGCTAAAAGAATCTGCACTCTTCTCTAAAGTTCTACTGCACAATTCGGGTTAAAAATAAATTAAAAAATGAGGAATCATTATGAGAAAAATAGCTAAATTCGCCCTTATAATAATAATTATTGGCTTAATAGGTGCAGGATACTGGAAATTTAAAAATAAGACAAATGCCATGGAATGGAGAGTTTTTAAAACTGGGACAACGACTATAACCCAAACTATAACCTCCATTGGTACAATTAATCCTATTACTAAGGTCGAAATTGGTACTGAAGTCTCAGGGAAAATCGAAAAACTATATAAAGATTTCAATGATTCAGTTAAAAAAGGTGACTTATTGGCAAAATTAGATACTGAAACCTTAGAAATGGCCTTGGAAGAAGCAAAAATTGAACTAAATCGGAGTAGGCTAACTTTAGAAAACAATTCTGATGATGTAGATAAAAAACAAGAACTTTTTGATCAGAACATGATATCTGAATACGAACTCAAGCAAGCAAAATATACTTATAATCTCTCAGTTCAAAGTCTGGCAAAAGCTGAATTCTCAGTACAAAAGGCTCAGAAGAATCTCACCAATGCCTTTATTTACTCCCCCATTGATGGTATTGTTACATCAAGGAATGTTGATGAGGGGCAGACAGTGGCAGCCAGTCTTAATGCACCAACTCTCTTTATGATTGCTAATAAATTGGATGAAATGCAAATTGAAGCAAATATTGATGAAGCTGATATTGGCAAAGTAAAAGAAGGGCTCCCTGTGAGATTTACCGTAGATGCCTTCACCCAAAAAAGGTTTAAAGGGACAATTAAGCAAGTTAGATTGAATCCCTCTTCAGACCAAAACGTGATAACCTATCCTGTTATCATATCAATCCAAAATCCCGGTAATATTCTTCTCCCTGGAATGACTGCAAATCTAGAAATTATCATTTCGGAAAAACCTAATGTTTTAGCAATTCAAGAACGAGCAATGCAGTTTAGACCAACTCAAGAGATCTGGGAATCTATGGGAATAGATTCAAAAAAGATCGAAAGTGCTCCAGTCGTAACCCCAACAGCTGAGACTAGGAGAGGACAGGGTAGAAAAAAAGAAGGGATGACCGGAGAAAAGCAATCGAGTCAGAGAGATGCAAAAATATGGATATTAGAAAATGGACTACCAAAGCAAATCGATATAAAGGTTGGCGAATCTGATGGTACATTTATTGAAGTAGTTTCTGGTCTCGAAGAAGGAAGCGAAGTTATAATTGGAGTTAGTTATTTAACAAACACTGCAGGTAGTTCAAGTGCTTTCTCAAATAGTATGCAACAGCGAAGATTCTAAGGACTTATCATGTTAATCAACTTAATTGAGGTTAAAGATCTAACGAAAACCTATAAAATGGGGGATATTGAGGTTCATGCCTTGCAAAGTATTAATCTATCCATCCAAAAAGGAGAGTTTGTCTCTATCATGGGTATGAGTGGCTCTGGTAAAACTACCCTTATGAATATTTTGGGATGTCTAGATAAGCCGACTTCCGGTTCTTATAGACTTGATAATGTCATGATTGAAGATATCCCTAAAGACGACTTAGCAGATATTCGAAATCAAAAAATAGGCTTTGTCTTTCAATCTTTCTATCTTCTCTCTCGAACCTCTGCTCTTGAAAATGTTGAATTGCCACTATTATATCGGAAAAGTCTGAAAAGAAAAGAACGTATTTCCATGGCAGAAGATGCTTTAAAGACTGTTCAGATGAGCGAAAGATTACATCATTATCCTAATCAATTATCTGGTGGACAGCAACAAAGAGTAGCTATTGCCAGAGCGATCGTTAATAATCCGGTGATACTTTTTGCAGATGAGCCCACAGGTAATCTAGATTCCAGAACCAGTTTGGAAATAATAAATGTCTTTCAGGAGCTTCACAAAAAAGGAATCACCATCATCATAGTTACTCATGAGCCTGAAATTGCACAATTTACTGAAAGAATAGTAACTTTCTCAGATGGCAAAATTATCAATGATGTTAAGAACCACAAAATTGAAAGTGCTATGGAAGTTCTAAAACAGCTATCTCACGCTAAAAAAGAGGAGAACTAATGTTATTATTCGAAATACTTACAGTTGCTTTAAAGTCATTAGTAAAAAATAAAGTTAGAACACTCTTAACAATGCTTGGTATCATCATTGGGGTTGGAGCTGTTATTACGATGTTGGCCATCGGAGAGGGAGCCAAGAAATTAGTGGAAGCTGAAATAGCCACAATGGGAACTAATGTCATTACCGTCTCTTCTAACTCCAATCCGAGAACTGCTGTTAGACAAGAATCAGGCACAGGTAATGCAATCAAGTTAACTGATGTTGAATCTATAAAATATCAAGTCCAAGGTGTTAACTATATATCACCCGTTGTAACAACCTATGGTAGGCTTAGAGCTGGCTCAAAAAACTGGCGAACAATGGCTTATGGAGTTAACTCTGAATACTTTTTTATCAGGAATTACGACGTCTCGGATGGGCAGTTTTTCTCTTCTACTCAAATTCAATCTGGAGCAAAGGTTATGGTTCTTGGTAAAACCGTTGCAGATTATCTTTTTCCTGATGGTGGAGCTGTCGGACAAAGAATCACAATCAGAAATGTCCCTGTTGAAATTGTTGGGGTTCTTGCCGAAAAAGGTCAGAGTGCTGTAGGTGGTGATTTAGATGATGTTGTTTTAATTCCCTACACTACTGTCTTAGCAAGACTTAGAGGCTGGAGAGAGCCTCAGATTACCATAAATGTATCAGCAATTTCTAAAGATATAATCCCTATCGTAAAAGAAGAGATTTTACAACTTCTTCTTCTTAAAAATAAAACTCTAACCGAAGATAGTTTTATTGTTAATTCTCAAACAGATCTGGCTAATATGGCTAATAATGTCTCATCTACCATAACTCTTCTACTATCAAGTATAGCAGGAATATCACTCATAGTAGGAGGTATTGGAATCATGAACATTATGCTGGTATCTGTTACTGAGAGAATCAAAGAGATAGGATTACGCATGGCTGTTGGAGCCAAGAAAAGAGATGTACTTAGACAATTTATCTTTGAAGCAATCTTTTTAAGTGGATTAGGTGGGATAATTGGCATTGTCTTGGGCTCTGTCGTAGCCAAAGTTGTAGGAAATATGATGAACTGGAGTGTTGTTATTACAACTTGGTCAGTGCTACTTTCATTTAGTTTCTCAGCTATAATCGGAATTTTCTTTGGTTGGTATCCGGCTCGAAAAGCAGCTAACTTAAATCTTATAGATGCTTTGCGATACGAATAACCTTAACAATCTTAGGGGTTTCGCTTCTTTCTCTCTACACTCTTCCAACGTTTATGAACCCAGAACCATAATTCTGGATACTTAGTAATCATTTCAGCCAGAGAATTATTGAGTTTATCCATTACCTCGAAAGCAGTCATGTTTTCATCACTAGGGTAGAAGATTTTTTCAAATCTAAAAATACTTTTACCTTCTTTGGTTCTGATATGATAAGCAGGCATAATAGGTAGATTAGCTTTAAGTGCGATTTTTGCTATACCCATAAAAACAGAAGCATCATGATTCATGAAAGGCATGATTTCACCAGATTTTCTGGCATCCTGATCATGTAAGAAGAAGATCATTCTATTGTCTTTTATTGCCCTTAGGATTCCTTTCAGAGCACCTTTTTGGTAGATTAGGTCTAATCCATACTTTGCTCTGAACTGAACAAAATACTCATCAAAAAAAGGATTTCGTTGTTTCTTGGCAATAGCACTTAGTTTGATTTTTCTTTTTAGAAGATAAAATCCTAACATCTCCCAATTACCAAAATGCCCCGTAGCTAACAGCACACTCTTGCCTGAACTTATTGCCTCTTCTATGTTATCTAGTCCTTCAATTGAGGCATTATCAACTAAGGCATCCTTATCACATTTGAAGATTTCATAGACCATTAAACCAAAATGCTGATACATTCTTTTTGTATAATCTAATACTTGTTGATGGCTAAGGCCAGGAAGGGCTCTTTTCATTTGTTGGATTACTAATTTCTTGCGAATACCTATTCGATAACCTATATTTACTGAAATAAAATTCATAAACCTTTTCACACCCTTATCACTAAGAGTTTTAAAGAACCACAGGAAGAAGGAAAGTCCTAGATTCTCCCAGAAATTCTTCTGGGCTCTTCTATTTATTTTCAAAATTTAGATCCTCTTCAATAGAAATGGCATTATCTTTTGTGTGTTTTCTGGTTTGATTAACGATTAATTCACCTAATAAACCAATTGAAAAGAATTGAATACCCACTAAAATCAGTAAAATCGAGAGGAAAAGAGCTGGCCTGTTGTATAGAGGCATTCCCATAGCGTATTTCATGATCGTGAGATAGAGTCCGAGGATTGTTCCTAGTATAGTTAGGATAGAACCTATGCCACCAAAGAGATAGAGAGGGGAACGGTTAAATTTTGTAATTAGTTTCACAGTAAGCAAATCTAAAAAACCTCTAAGATAGCGTTCAATTCCATACTTGGATTTACCAAATTCTCTGGCTCTGTGATGCACTGGAATTTGACCAACCTTAAAACCCTTTGCATCAGCAAGGGCAGGGACATATCGATGCATCTCACCATAGATATCTAATTCTTTGACAAGAGCCTTACTATAGGCTTTAAAACCACAATTATAATCATTTAGTTTAAGCTTAAAGGTTCTAGATGTAACCCAGTTAAAGAGTTTTGAGGGTAAACGCTTACTGATAGGGTCGCGTCTTTTAACTTTCCATCCTGTAACTAAATCATATCCTTCAGTCATCTTATCAAGAAAATTACTAATCTCAACAGGATTATCTTGTAAGTCAGCATCCATTGTAAAAATTATATCCCCGGTAACTCTTTCAAATCCGGTATGGAGTGCATAAGCTTTACCAAAATTCTTACGAAACTTAATAACTTTTACTTGTTTATCTTTCTCTGAAATGAACCTCATTACTGAGAAAGTTTTATCAGTACTTCCGTCATCTATGAAGATAATCTCATAATCATGTTGACCACAATTGTCGATTATTTCTTGATAAAGCTGATTTATGGATTCTTCTTCATTCAAAGCTGGAATTACAAAAGATAATTTCATTATATCTCCTATTTCAAAAAATCAAAGAAAACTTTGGTTGAAAGCTTGGCAAAGAGAGAAGGCCTCTTTAAAATCAAAGTTTTAAAAATATTCAAAACGTTAAGTTCTTCTAGAGATAGATCGCGAATGTAGTCAAAATACTTATCTAATTTATCATTAGAAGCATTAGTAATTTTGGTTTTTATAATCTGCTCAATCTTCTCTTTATTATGGTTTTTAGAGTGCCATTTTTGTTCATATATAGAAAGTTTTTTATCGTTAAACTGACCTTTGGAGTAGGCTTTAACGATGGAAGAACCACATAAAAGTCCGGCAGAAATTGCAGTATCAATCCCACCACCACTGATAGCATTTGATTGATAAGCAGAATCTCCCACAAGCATAACTCTATTTTTAACTAGAACTTGATTGCTTTGCCTGACAGGTACCCCTCCACAGGTGAATCTTAGTGCATTTGCTTTAGGGAAGTTGACGCTTATGTATTCATCTAAATAGGCTTTTGCACTTTTCTCTGCTTTTTTAGGATTTACCCCTAAACCGATGTTTGCAGATTTATTCCCTTTAGGAAAAATCCAGATATAACCACCTGGAGCATAAGTGTTATCAAAGATGAAACTACATTCTCCATCCTGAATATTTTCATCATATAAAAGATATTGAGCACAAGAATCAATATCATCTAAGTCTAATTGCTTTGACAAGCCAAACCAGCGTCCAACTTGAGAATCTATCCCATCTGCTCCTACTAATAATTTAGACTTAATTGGAAGGCCTTGATCTCTAATTTGAAGGTAGAATAAATTTTCATTACTATTATAGCTAGCATTAAAAACATCATGTTTTAGAAGAATTTTAGTTCCTACATCTAAAGCTTTCTTAGCTAAGAATTTATCAAATAGCTCTCGATTTAGAATCACCCCTTGCGAGGAGTTAACTATTATAGGGATTTTGTTAGGGGGAAGAATTATAATTTTATTAATCTGAGAGGCTATTACTGATTCCGGAATATCTCCATAATGCTCAAGTGCTTTATTCATAACACCCTCTGCGCATCTAACTGGGACCCCAATTTCTCTGTCTCGTTCTAAAACTACTGTTTTTAAACCTGATTCTGCACATTTAAAAGCAGTAGTCATTCCGGCAGGACCACCTCCTATGATAGCCACATCATAGATTTGCTCATTCTGAAACATTGATAATTGCTCCAACAGGACAGCTTGGTAAGCAAATAAGGCATTTTATGCATTTTGCTTGATTTATTTTTACCAAATACTCACTAATCTCAATTGCCAGTTGTGGGCAAATAGCTACACAACAACCACATCTATCACATATCCTAGTATCAATTACTATTTTCATCACTCTCTCTGTAATCAATCACTTTAGCTTGTCCATTATTATTGATTTGAACAACTAGTTCGTAAGATTTTCCATAAATTAGTTCATTTTTAATCCCGTTATCAAATAACAATCGATGATGATTACCACTCAAATCAAAATTCTTAACTAAAAGCATCGGCTCTTGGTTATCCTGCCCAAAAGGTAACATGAAATCTAACTTATCAATTGCATCATTATCTAACTCATTTATATCTATAACAGCATCTATATCAATTGTTTTATTCTCTTCAATGTGAGTTTTTTCTTGCTCAAAATATTCACGATATAACTTAATAAACTTAGGCAAGTTCTCTTTATACATAGTAAAACCGCCTGCTTTTACATGTCCCCCAAATTGAATCAAGGCTTCTTCACAATATTTAAAGGCCTCCAAAATACTAAAGCCTACACTACATCTTCCTTCGCAAATTATTATATCATCACGTTCTTTCAGCATTATGACGGGCTCATAAAGGGTGTTAACTAAAAAAGTAGCACAAGTACCTAATAAGGGACTAGGGATGCGACTCTCTTGATCAAAATAGATAACTCCCTTGCCATCATAATCTGCTAAGATTTCTGCTATAATGGTGTTAAGAGCAAATAAATTCTGTTCATTGGCCTTTTTCTCAGTTTGAATCAGAGTGAATTCATCATATTTTTCTTTATCATTTGCCAAAATAAACTGCAAACCATGATGCTTTCCTTCAAGTTCTCTGCCATTTGCAATCATTCTATAACTGTATGTTAGGAAATTCATTTTATCAAAATTACTTACAATGGGACTACAGAAAGATTTTAACATATTTATAGTATTGTCATTAATATCATCCCAGTAATCTAAAACATGGCGCACTACTATCCAATTTACATGGGCCATGGGAACTCTGTCTGCTAAAGAACCAACTGCTGTCCAAAAGTAATATGAAGGTTTCATCTCTTTATCTAACTTCTTAGCAATACCTTTAACCAGCATTAAAGATACTCCCACACCGGCAAGCATGTCATAAGGATAACTACAGTCTTCCCGTTTTGGATTAATCACTGCTGTAGCTAAGGGGATATTGGCCTGATCAAAAAGATGATGATCGGTGATTATGACATCGATTCCTAGTGCTTTAATCTCTTCCACTTTGTCTTTGGAAGATATCCCATTATCTACAGTAATAAGTAAATCGGCATTCTTAATCTTTAAGTATTCAACAAAGCTGTCTTGAATACCATGATGATCAACAAGCCTATTCGGGATATAATAGAAATGGTTTTGATAGCCACTATAATTAAAAAAATCATAGAGAAGATAAGTTGCCGTTACCCCATCAGGATCGTCATGTCCGAAAATTACTATTCTTTCATTATGATACATGGCATGCAATATTCTATCGATGGCAATCTCCAAATCTCTAAGCAAGAACTCATTAGGTGCATCTTCTAATTTCTTCTGATAATCATATTTTGTTTTATTCCGATTGATTAAAATCTGATCAATAAAACTCTTATCACTTTCACTATATAACCACCGTAACTTCATTAAATTATCCTTATTAGTTTAAATCTTCTTTTACAGGTATATCTCTAGGTGCCTTGCGAGTATGAACCTTTCTGAAGATATCAAAGCCAGATACTCCAATCATAAACATACTGGATCTGTCTTCAATACCGTGTGTGTCAACATCACCTCTAATCAAATATTCAAAGGCAAAATCTAATTTATCTACTCTTGATTTTAGTGGCAGAGAAAATCCAACTGTGAAACTTTTCTCATAAATCTTCTCATCATTTTCCTCAAAAGGAAGTTCTCTTAGTGAGAAACCTGTCCTGACCGGGATTAATTTATAAAACTCTTTTCTGCCTAATTTTGGTTCATAAGCAAATCCAATTCCCGCTTTCCAAGCATTATGGTAGTCTTCTCCTAGAAAACTATCCCATATTTCATAGTTAACATCACTGGCAACTTTAAAAAGTCCTGCCCATTTTTTGGCAAATCCAAAACCAAATCGATGGGGTAGGTTTAACTCTACATCTTCTAATTCTTCATTGGAGTGAATGGTGAAAAACTCCTTTTTAGCTTGAATTTCTCGACCATACTCATAATTTGCTCCTAAAGACCAAGTGGCTCCCTGTTTCAAGATTCCGGCACTAAATCCAATATCTGTAAAAGTTATCTTTGTCTTGTTTTTAGTATTGAAAACACCATTTCCTGAATCTTGAATCAACTCTCTTTCTCTATGGCCGATATATATATTAGGTCCAAGCCCCATACTCCACCCGGCTGGTAATCTATAACCATAATAGGCATCTAACTTATAAATATAAGAACTGAACAAGTTCTGTTCAGATAAAGTGTACTCTTCTTCCTCTCCATCATCATTGGTAAGAGAATATGTGGTCTCGACTATATTATCAAAATTTCCTGATTTCCAAGAATTAAACTGGAATGCAAATTTATGATTGCCATAAGGGGCAACAATACTAAAAAATGGTAAGTCTAAAGCATTGTCGGTATAACTTGAATTACTATCGGTATTATACTTAATATAACCAAGTTTTAAACCTGTATAAAAATTAACTGTGTTTGCTGTATTAATCAATGCCGGGTTCCCAAAACCGTTGGATAAACGCAAACCATCTCCTAATCCTACATCTCCCATTCCTTGACTATAGATATCATTTCCCAAATACTGAGATGGTAGTCCACTCACGGAAAAGATTGAATTGCCAGCAGTTAAGACACTTATCTGCAAGGACAGAGTTATTATCATCAAGGTAAAATACCATTTTTTATTATTCATTTATCACTCCATTTCTATTTGTCTATCAAATAAATAAAACTACTTAACATTTGTCAATAATCTTTTTGAAAAAAGCATAAATTGATGAAAGAAAGCAGATCCTAATTTCGTAAGAGAGCTTAATGATTGTCAATAATTTCTTAGGGGTTAATAAGCCTAATTTGAAAAGTAATATTTGACATCCATAGAAAGTTAACTATAATTTATAAAAATAACGTAATTTAATTAATGGAGGAAAAGATGAGTAGATGGCAAAATAGTATCCACAAACTAAGTTCTACTACCGAACACAAGGACCGCGAACTAGAAGATTTTTTTAAACCAAAAAATTATCAACCTGTAACTGACGAAGAGATTCAGATATTTGATGAGTTCTCTTTAATTGTTAGTAGTATGGCAATTTTGATATATGTTGCTAATGCTGATAAAACTATTGATCAAGCTGAGAAAGAACAAATTGTTAATGATATGCTTTTCCAAATGGAACAGAGACCTTATGAATTCAGTAAGCTCTCTAAAAAATTCGGCGATAATGAAAAAGAAGTAATTCTTAATATTTATGACAAGCTTTACGCAGAATATCAAACAAATAAATTAAATTTAGATAAAATACTTGAAGAAATTTACTTATTATACCAGAATAACCCCGAAAAACGTTACTATTTGATCCGTTTGTGTTTTTTTAGTGCTATGTCTGATAATGTCTTTGATGAAGCAGAAAAAAGAGCAATTCATAATATAGCTCTTTCTATGGATGTAGCAACTGAAGAATTAGATAGGATTGAGATGGAAGTAAAGCAAGAATTACAAAAAAAATAGAAGTTATAGAAGTTTATGAGCCTGGATAGGTTTTACCCATTCAGAGATGTAATAGGAAGAATTAACAACCATTTACCGTTTTTAGTATTGATATACTTAATAGCTCAATCGCTGATTTGTCAACAAATCAACGAATGAGCATTTTTATAAATTTAATAATTCTGTTCTTTTTTATAAACTTATCAATAATATTTCTTGACAATTTATTATAATAAAATTTCATAAAATTAGATAAAAATATATTTAGTAAATAAATAATTTCAGGAGAAATAGATGAAGAAATTTACAGCGTATAGCTTAGGGTGCTTAACTTCAATTGTGTTAATAATATTCATAATTGTATTTTCAATATTTGGATTAACCAAATTAGCTAGAAGTAACTATATTACTCTTAATGCCAACACCCTCTTATCGATATCCTTATCAGGTCCAATACCTGAGTATTCTCGTTTCTCTGGTGATAATATGTTCTATAATCAGGCTAGTGTAGTTGAGATAATTGAAGCTATTAAAATAGCAAAAACTGATCAACGTATTGATGGTATCTTGTTACAGCCGGAAATGACTTCCCTTGGTTATGCTTCACTTAATGAAATTATTTATGCTCTAGAAGATTTTAAGAAAACAGGTAAGCCTGTTATAGCCTATCTAACAATGGCTTCAAATAATGACATGCTACTTGCCTCTGTTGCTAATGAAATAACCATCTCAGCAAGCTCATCAGCAGGCTTGTACCTAAAAGGTTTTGGGGTTAATATGGCATATTACAAGAATATGTTTGATAATCTAGGAATTAAAATGCATGTCGTAAGTGCAGGTAAATATAAGGATTATGGTACTCAATATTCACACGATAGTATGTCAGATGAAACTAAAGAAAATTTAGATCGAGTTTTAAAAGCCCGCTATGACCTATTTGTTAATCAATTATCAAAAAACCTTAATTTATCACCAATATTAATTGAAGGCGTTATAACTAATGAAAAGTTTATGTTTCTCGATCCAGTAGAGCTCGAAAGAACCGGGATTATTGAGATGAGGGCCTTCGAAACAGATTTCTTACAAAAAGAAAAAAATAGATTTGAAAATGTAATTGATTATAAGAAATATTTAGCAAGTTCTAAATCAAATAAATTAAAAACAAACAATATAATAGCAGTTTTATATCTTAATGGCAGTATTATGCCATTCGAGAGCGACTTTTCAACACTTACTTCTGATTGGATAGAAGATGCGGTAGAAGAAATATTAAAGAATCAAAAAATCAAGGCTTGTGTGATTAGAGTTAATAGCCCTGGTGGAAGTGCTTTAGAATCTGAAGAAATTTTACAAATTTTGAAAAAACTAAAAGAAAAGATGCCAGTTGTTGTTTCGATGGGTGACGTGGCTGCCTCTGGCGGCTATATGATTAGTACAGTTGGTAGCAAAATATTTGCTGATCCATACTCCATCACAGGCTCCATCGGCGTAGTCCAAATGGTTCCTGATGCTAAAAAATTACAAGAAAAAATTGGCATTAATCACGAAAGCCTCGAATATGGCAAAAAAAGCACATGGCTAAATACTCTTAACGGTGTCTCAGAACAGCAATTGAGTGCTTTAAAGAGTTCTGCAGACCTTGTATATGATTCTTTCAAGAAAATTGTAAAAGATGGTAGAGATGGTAAATTCACTACTCTTGATGATGTAGAGAAAGTAGCCCAAGGTCAAATTTGGGATGCTGAATCAGCTAAAAATAATGGGCTAATTGATGAAGTCGGAAACCTCAAAGATGCAATCACTTATGCTACGAAATTAGCCAATCTTCAAGAAGATTATACCAGAGAGAATTTCCCTGTCCGAAAAAACTTTCTTGAGTATCTTATAGCTGAAAGATTTGGTAGTACTCAAATTAAAAATTTGTTACTAAAAAACACTTCAGAAACTCTCTTCCAGCAAAAGATGATGTTAGATAATTTCAAACAGCATCAAATCCAAACAATACTTCCAATGGAGTTTGAAAATTAGTTGAGATGTAATTCTGTAAGGGATTGCAATGAATTTTGAAATAGTAGTAAATGTTACACCTTTAGAAAAAAGGATAGCAGTATTAGAGAACGGTAAGCTCTTGGAGTTTATCGTCGAAAAACCTAACAACTCCAATATAGTTAGTAATATCTATAAAGGAATTGTTAAGGATGTTTTACCCGGAATGGGGGCAGCTTTCATAGATCTTGGTCTGGAACGCACAGCCTTCTTACACTATACTGATATTATAGTCGACTATTTAGATGAAGTTGAAGGAGATGGTAAAGTTACCAATAAATCTAACGACTCTTCTAAGATAGGGAAATATCTTCACTCTGGACAAGAAATAATCGTCCAAGTTCAAAAAGGACCACTTAATAAGAAAGGTGCTAGATTGACAGGTCAAATCTCAATCCCAGGTAAATTTCTTGTTTTCTTTCCAAACAAAACGAAAATATCTGTTTCCCGTAAAATCCAATCATTTAAAGAAAAAAAGAGATTAAAAACTTTTCTTTATAATTTGAAAGATAAGGATCATGGATTAATAGTCAGAACAGAAGCAGAAGGATGCACAGACGAAGAGTTAACAGCAGAATACAAGGCTCTGACCAAGAGTTGGAAAGTTATTGAAAAACAGATTAAATATGCTAAACCTCCTGTTTGTATTTTCGATGAAAACAAAATACAAAATACCCTGATTAGAGATTTATTCAGAGATGAAGTTAGCAGAGTTGTTATCGATGATGTTGATTTTCTTAAGGAAATTAAAAGTGAAATAGCTGATATAGCTCCTGATCTCTTAAGTAGAATTGAGTTCTATAATGAAGATACTCCTATCTTTGATGCTTTCGGCATAGAGAAAAAAATTAAGACAATTTTCAACTCAAAATCATATCTGCCTAGCGGTGGTAATATCCAAATAGACCAAACTGAAGCACTAGTTGCTATCGATGTTAATACAGGAAGCTTTACCGGAAAATCAAAGTATGAAGATACTATCACTAAAACCAATAAAGAAGCCGCCAAAGAAGTAGCTCGTCAAATTAGGCTTCGTGACCTCTCAGGGATCATTATCATAGACTTCATTGATATGGGAGAAGAAAAGAGTAGGGAAGAGGTCTTAGACGTTCTTAAAAGAGAATTAAAGAAAGACCGGGCTAGAAATAAAGCCTACCCTTTTGGTCCTCTAGGTTTAGTGCAAATTACCCGTAAAAGAATCAGACCCTCAATTATATCAGCTTACTCTGAATCCTGTCCTTATTGTTTTGGAACTGGGAGAATTCTCTCTTCTGATGCTGTTTTAGTAAATATTAGCCGTTGGTTAAACCGAGCAGCTTATTTTATTAAAGAAGAACAGATAAGAGTTGAAGTTAATCCTGATATTAGAGTATTTATCTTAGATCATCCAGATTATATCTATTCCAATTATAAGTTTAAAGTGGAATTTGTTAGCAATGAAAAACTTCATCGCCATGATTTCAGAGTTTTTAAGGGTAAGAGTCGGGAAGATATCACAGATCAATATAGTGCTTGACAAGATTTACAGATTTAAATTTATAGCTTAAGAACTTATTTTATAAAAAATAAAGGAGAAAAAATGTACGCAATAGTTCATTTTAAAGGATATCAGTTTAAGGTCGAAAAAGACGCTGTCGTAAAAGTGCCTTACCTTGCTGATCAAAATGCTGGCGATATAGTTAGCATAGACGAAGTACTTGTTCTAAGAGACGAGAATGATATCACATTTGGAACCCCAAATGTAGCAGGTGCCATGGTTACTGCCGAAGTCCTTGGACACAAAAAAGATAAGAAAATTATTGTTTTCAAAAAGAAAAGAAGACAAGGCTATAAGAAAAAAAATGGCCACAGACAGAATTTTACAGAAATTAAAATTCAAGAGATAAAAAGATAGGAGGAAGAAATGGCTCATAAGAAAGCAGGTGGATCGACTAGAAACGGAAGAGATAGTAATCCTCAATATCTCGGTGTCAAAAAGTACGGAAATGAATTTGTAATATCAGGCAATATTATTGTCAGACAAAGAGGAACAAAGTTCCATCCCGGAATCGGAACAGGAATTGGTAAAGATCATACGATTTTTGCTGTTCAAGAAGGGAAAGTTCAATTTGTTACAAAAAAGAATGGTAGGAAATATATTGATATAGTTCCAGCTTAAAAATATTAGATTGACAGCTTGAGGTTTAACATTCATGTTAGACCTCTTTTTCTTGTCAAAAAAATAGTGAATTTGGGTTAATTATAAAAAATGAGTTATTATAGATGCTTATGTTAATTTATTGTTAATTAATTATTTAGATGTATTTATTTAAGAAAAAATTTTTGTAAGCTTGACAAGTAGTTTGTAAATTCATTTAATGCCTCCTGTGATTAATTTAAAAAAAAACATTAAGTATTAAGTTTAAAAATAATAAAATAAACAGAGTTCGGGAGGAACAATGGCTAGCAAACCTAGTGCGAAGTATTACAGTAAGTTGCAAGATATGTCGAAAATTAGAGCTCTTGCAGAAACTGTTGTTAATGACTCAAAAGTTAGAAAAGTAACAATTGCTGAGGCTTATGAATTAGCAAGACAGCAACCTGGAGTATCAGAAACTGATTTTTATATCTATCCAAAATATGCAAAAAAGGTAGGATTACCTCAATCTGCAAAAATTCTTAATGATTGCCATGGTAAAATCATTGGAAGAACTGCTAAAGCAAGAAAGTTTTATCACCGTTTGACTGTTCCAGAAAAAAATAAGGTCGAGGGTGATTTAAGAGAAGCTATTTACGATATGCAACAGCAGACCTTGATTAAAGGTGAAGCTATTATTGGTTTAGATAAAGACCTTATGATAAAAGCTACTTATGTTACTACAGAATCTGATGCTGCAAACATGTTCAATTGGCTTACAAATTTTATGCCTCTTGAGTGTATAGAAAAAGAGTATAAAAACAGCACAGAGCTTCCAATTCAAGATATTATTATCATAGCCTATAATGATTGGAAGAGTAATGATCCATTCTATCACAATGTTGGTGCTCCTCAATTAGCCTTAGTGGATGAAAAAGAAAACGTTATCTTCAATTTTGGGATGAAATATTTTGGTGAAAGAAAGAAAGGGACCTTGACTCTAGCTTGGACATCTGGAATGAGATTGGGAATGGCTGCCTGTCACGGTGGAATTAAAGAGATTGACTTTACTACTTGTGAAGATAGCCTTTATCACAAATTAGGTAAGAGATCAATAGCTTTCTATGGCTTATCAGGAACTGGTAAGTCTTCTCATACAAACAGTGAAAATAACTGCGACACCCTTCCGGCAGGTTTTGGTAAAGTAGTACTCCATGATGATGCTTTCCAGATTGATGTTGAAGAACAAGTATGTCGTGTTTGGGAACCAAGCTTGTTTGATAAAACTGATAGCAGAGAGCCTGACCATAAGGATTGGAAGTATTGCTTATCATTGATGAATCATGCTATTATTGATATTAATGGAGTAAAAACTCCGGTTGGTTTAGATTTAAGAAATCAAAATGGACGTGCTCTTTTTGACAGAGATCTTCTCAAGATTTGGGTCAACAAATGTAGCTTCCCTAAAGCTTTAGCCTGGTTAATGAAAGATACTATTTTGCCTCCGGTAATTAGATTCACCAACAAACATCTTGCTGTGTCCATGGGAACAGCTCTGATGACAAAAAGGAATAGAGCAGAAAATGTTACTGAAGAAGAATTAAATAAATTAGTCTTTGAACCTTTTGCTAATCCTTTCCGTGTTTATGAGTTATGGAAGGATGTCAAAGCCTTTATCCATGTTATTGAAGGGGGAGCAGATGTTTACTGTTTCAACTCAATCGGATACTGGAAAAGTTCTGATGAAGATTTAGAAAAGATTCCTCTAGCTACATCCTTAACTTTGCAAACAGGCATCTTGATGGATCAAATTGAGTGGGAAGATTGGGGCTTACTAAATGGAGCTCAAATCCCAACTAGAGATTCAATAGAGAAGATTTTACCCGGTTACTACGATCGCTATGACCCTGCTAAAAGAAATAATATAGAACAATACAAATCTGTTGTAGCTGATAGATTTAGACAAAGAATTGATTTTATCAGACAATCAGATGTCAATACCAAATCTGAACTCTTAGCAGATTTACTTAAATCTCTTAAAGTTCATTTATAATATAGATAATATTAATAGAGGAGAGGCTGGGGAAACTCAGCCTTTCAATATAAGAGATTATAATTTATGGATTTATACTGGGAACGATCTTATCCTTTCTATGAAATAGAGGTAAATGACATCAAAGCTCTATTCCCTCAATTAGCTAGACATCAGCCAATTACCTTGCAGAAAATTCAGATTGGTTGTAGGAACAGTAATTACCTTCTTTCAGCTGGACAAAGCAAGTATTTACTAAGAATAAGTTCAGAGGATTCGCCCCTTTTCTCCAATGAAATATCTTTGAACAAATATCTTACCAAGCTTGTTAAATGCCCACAGCTTCTGGATTATAAATTCAAGAATCTCAGATATTTTCTTCTATATGAATATATCCCAGGTGAAAATCTCTCAAAATATTTAACTACTAATAAATTATCTGCTAATCATATCAATCAAGTAGCAGCTTCCTTAGCTAACATTCACTCCTTTGATCAAAAAGGAGATTATGTTATCAGGGAGTTAGACTTACCACCCTTCCAATCATGGTATGATTACTTCCTCAGCAATCCTAAAACTCTCCAACTTTTAGGTGATAAGCGAAGTAACTATATTAAATCTTTTATCCAAAAACATCCTGAGTTACTTGAGCAAATTACTAACTATACAAGTTTCATTCATTCTGATTTTCGTCCAGCTAATATGATTATTACTCCCAGTGATCAAATCTACTATGTTGATTGGGAATATTGTACAATAGGACATTCCCTGGCAGACATGGGACAGTTCTTTAGATATTCCTCTTCTTTTAATACTAATGATCTAAGCTTATTTGCAAATACATATAATTCTTGTGCTATAACAAAAATACCACCTAATTGGTACCCCCTTGCGCGTTTACGAGATCTTATCAACCCTCTCCAATTATTAGGAAGTGTGGAAAAAAAAAACTACAACAAGAGGAAGATTTACTTAAAGTTATTGATGAGATTATTAAAGAACTAGCTTATATAAGCAAGTAGGGTCAACAAATATAATCTCAACCTATCTAGTTTAATTTCAGATACTGTTCAATTATCAAGCCACCTCCTAAATAGTTTATTGGTAACAAAGCCTCTTCTGTCGGACGGTGGAGATTCTCTCCGCCCCAAGCTGTAAGCTTGTTAGTATTAAATCCCGGCTTGTGAGGCGTAGC
>JAEKNW010000278.1 GCA_016838885.1 Candidatus Cloacimonadota bacterium | reverse complement strand
TCCCGAATATATATATTATATGCGTCCGAATTCTGTAAGTTATTTTGCTAAAAGAATCTGCACTCTTCTCTAAAGCTCTACTGCACCATTCGGGTTTAAGGAGTTAAAATGAGAATAGACCAAATTTTAAACAAACTATGTTTAATTAAAACTAGATCAATAGCGAATCAAGCTTGCCATAAAGGCTTGATTGAGATTAATAACCAGGTAGCCAAGGCTAGTTCTACAGTCAAAGAAAATGATACTCTATCAATAAAATTGAATGGCTATCATACTGTTATAAAAATTACTCAAGTGCCAAATGGAAATGTTTCCAAAAAAAGTGCTTTAGAGTATTATGAGTTGATAAGTAGAGAATCCTTAGAGTCTGAATAAAAAAAATAAGAGGTATAAATGACAAGCGAAGAAAAACTTAAATACGGTGAGATGTCAAAGATAATTAAGGCTATGTCCCACCCGACTAGACTTTTTATTGTTGATAAACTGAAAGAACGAAAGTATTGTGTTTGTGAATTAACTGATATGATTGATGCTGATATCTCAACTGTCTCAAGACATTTGACAGTGTTGAAAAAAGCAGGAATTATCTATGATGAGAAGATAAAAAATAACGTGTATTACGATTTGAGATGCCCTTGTATTAGTAACTTCTACTCCTGTGTTATAACTATTATTAATATCCAGAAAAATGATTAATTCTTCTTTTAGTTTTATCTTAAATGAAAAAGCACTTATTTATCTAAATAATAAAGAGTTAAGATTAGATTTAATCTTTCCCCTTGACATGATTAACAGTGTTAATATATTAAACCTATGAATAATAACAGTGAAAAAGTAGATGTTAAAAAAATAATTCTGGAAGCTGCCAAAGAACTCTTCTTAGAGCATGGAATTGATAGTGTATCAATGAGGAAAATAGCTAATAAAATTAACTATTCTCCTACTACCTTATACATCTATTATTCTAATAAGAATGATATTCTAAAACATTTAGCTCAAGATTATTTCAGTGAATATGCAAAAGACTATGATGATATTTTAGCAAATAAAGAGAGGTCAAGCCTAGATAATTTGATTACCTTTATTAAGCTATATATCAGCAGAGCCCTTGCTAATCCGGGAATGTACAAGTTGATGACAAGGCTGTTTGCTGAAACAGATAGTTCACATCTGGGGATTACCAATGCCGGTAAAGGATATGAGATACTGAAAACGCTAACTTCAAGATGTATTGAAGATAAGGTTTTATCGGAAGGCAATGTAGATTTAAAAGCTCAAATACTTTGGGTAAATACGCACGGTCTCTGTTCTTTACTGACTAAACGACCAAGTTTTCACTGGGGTCAAGTTGAACTTCTAGTCGATAGTAGTATTAATACTGTTATCAAAGGTTTAAGCTAGTTTTTTTTAACTTGTAAGTTAACACTGTTAATTAATTAAATAGGAGAAAAATATGAAAAGAGTAATATAATTACTAATCACTCTGCTAACTCTTGGCTTAGTTACAGCCCAACCTGTTTCATCTTTATTTGAATCTTTTGATGCTGAAGCAGTAATGCCGGAAGGGTGGTCTACAATTATTGAATCTCAAAATACTGCTGCTAATGTTTGGGTACATACTTCAAATTATGATGCCTACTCTGGAACAAATTTTATCAAAATGTACGGAGACACCTCCGACGACCAAGATTATTTAATGTTAATAACCCCTGAGTTAACTCAGCTCTCAGATAATCAACTCAGTTTTTATGCTAAAAGTAGCTGGGGACAAGATACTGATTCATTAAGAATTGGTTCAATGTCAGATCCAACAGACCGTAATACTTTTACCGAATTATATGTATTTCCTCTTACCTTCGAATATCAAGAGTTTAGTGTTGATTTTACTGCTGACAACAGTGATAATTATATAGCTTTTCTCCATAAACCTCTTGGGTCAGTAGGATACTCAGCTTATATCGATGACATCTCTTGGGAATCAACAGCAACAGTGCCTAATCCAGCTACTCTTGTTGCTCCAACTAATGGTGCCGAGGATGTGGTAATAAACTATCATTCTCACGGACTTCAATTTCCTCTAGTATGGTCTTCAACTGGAGGTAGTCCAACAAGTTATATTCTAAATTTTGGAACAAACTATCCTCCAGATAATATTATTAATAATCAAAATATCGGTAATGTTACAGAGTATTATGTGAGCCAAGGTTTAGAGTATTCAACTCAATATTTCTGGCAAATAATCCCTATCAATGATTCAGGAAGCGCTGTAGATTGCCCAGTTTGGGGATTCATAACAATGGACAATGTAGTTATTGATTTCAATCAAGTAGATGAATACACAGAGGGATTTGAGTCTGCTGAAATTGGTGCTTTACCTCTTGGTTGGGAATTTGAAAATTTGAATGAAGACACTTGTTGGTGGGAAGTGATTGCCAATACTCAATGGTCTGATAATGCTAATTCAGGAGAAAAGGCTGCCCACATGAGATTTAGCTTCTCTGATGCCCATGATGACTGGTTATTCTCGCCTGCAATGAATCTCATTGCCGGGAACACCTATACAATTTCCTTTTGGTATAAAAACTCACCTTTTGAAGATTCAGTAGAAAAAATGAACTTCTTTGTAGGAAATTCACCTACAGCTTCTGAGATGAATACTGAGCTTTGGGATGATAACAACATCATTAATTCAAGTTATATGCAAGCTATTGTTGAATATACACCTGAAGAGTCCGGTTTGAAATTCTTTGGTTGGCATGCTTATAGCGATGCTATCCAAATGGTTCTTCTTATTGACGATATTTCTATAAGCCAAGATCCGGTTTCTAATGATAATGATATTGCAGAAATAAGAAATCTAGCCCTCTCCAACTATCCTAATCCCTTTAATCCAGAAACAAGAATCTCTTTCTCAATTCCTAAAAATGAAGTTGCTAGTATAAAAATATACAACTTGAAAGGTCAATTAGTTAAAGAATTTAATAATCTTACTTCAAATGAAACTCATATCGTTTGGAATGGAAGAGACAACAAGAACAAGGCGATTCCTTCCGGAATCTACTTAACTAAATTGCTTGTAGGTAGTAGTCATCTTGTCAAAAAAATTACTCTCCTCAAATAGTTAAGTATTTCACATCACTTAAACCCGAATGGTGCAGTAGAGCTTTAGAGAAGAGTGCAGATTCTTTTAGCAAAATAACTTACAGAATTCGAACGCATATAATATATATATTCGGGAG
>JAEKNW010000277.1 GCA_016838885.1 Candidatus Cloacimonadota bacterium | reverse complement strand
GCTCCAGAGGAGCGACACCTTTGTAGAATGATATGTAAACCTCTTCTGCCGGACCGCGGGCACCCTTGCCCGCAAGGCTGTTGAAAACAGCCGTTTATTTATTGACAATCCCCTTCGGGGAGATTTTTTAACACCCCGCCTCTAACGAGGCACCCCTCTTGGAGACATTTGCTATAGCAAATGAAGAGGGGATTTAAGATGTCCCCGTTATCGAACAATACTCGTCTCTTTTATTTCCCGGAGATATTAACTCCTGATATTTTCATCCAAGGCAACAAGATAGATCCCATAGATCCATCTCTTTCTTGGGAAATTGCTTGAATATTATTCAGCATATCAACCAAGTTAGCAGAGATCATAACTTCATTAATAGGGTATTTAATTTCTCCGTTTTCAATATAGTAAGAGGTTTTTACTACAGCTGAGAAATCTTTATTTTTATTAGGTCTTCCGAAGGAGAGTCTATTAATCAAAATCCCTTTTTTGATAGATTTAATCATATCTTCGAGTTTATCTTGGCCTGGGGAAATAATCATATTTCCATTGGCGACTGTATTTACTTCAAATTCGCTTCGATTGGCAACATATTCAGAGACGATGAAGTTTTTCAAGATCCCTTTTTCGATAATGAAATCTTCTCTATTAAGGTATCCTTCCCGGTTAATGATGTTTTTATTTACTAGTTGAGGATAATCAGGGGAGCCCAGGATAGACAGCTTTTCATCAAAGATTTTTTGATTTAGTTTATCTTGGAAAAGAGAAGTTTTCTCGACTAAGGAAAGTCCTTCGATTTCACCACTTAGATTCCCAATTATACTAGCTAAGGACAAGGGATTAATGATAACATCACCCACGAATTTATCTTTAAACTCCTCTTGTTCCATTTGCCAGACAACATCATCGTATTTGAGTTTGAAATTCTTGATTCCCATGATAGATTCAGGAAGTTCAGTACATGATTCAACCACGAAGTTTATTGATGAATGTTTGCCATCTTGAGTAGCAGAGAGGAGAGATAGAATCTCGTAGAAACCGTTGCTATACTCAACTTCTGAATTAAGATTATTCAAATAACAGACCTCTTCCCTATTGAAGACAATGGAAGTTGTATCTGTAATTTGCGGATATATTTTTTGTCTTTCTTGATCAAATTCTGCCAATAAATCATACATTTTGTCAGGATTAGCAGTTTCAATCCCATATTTATTTTGGAAATGTTGATTTTCTGCCATAGCAAAAGCTTTATCTTGATTGGATTCTGAAGCAATTTTCATAACTTTCCGGGCATTGATTCCTATATCATCTTCTCCGGAATAGGCATAAGAATGACTTCCCTCACGATCGTCATTGATAACGCGTAATTCAATCTCAATTGCGTCAACATCACGAAAGAGGTCAATCCCATTAAACTCTTTTTGCAATTCTGATCTGAAATTTCGATTAACCCATACCGAAGCTTTTTCAGCTCCCAATTCTACTAGTTTATCTAAATTTAATTTAGCTATCTTTTTAATATTCATTATTTACCTCCAATATTAACCTTACATTTAATAGCAGGACCACCCATCCCGACAGCGATTCCTTGTTTCTTTCCACATGTTCCACCACCAGACCAAGTTAGATCATCTGAAATAGCAGTGATAGTCTTTAATAATTTGACAGCTACACCTGAGATTGTGGTCTCTTTAATAGCTTTTGCCACTTTACCATCCTTAATTTGATAACCTCTCACAATCCCGAACATAAATTCTGAAGTCCTGTCAGCTTCACCATTATTAGGAAGAATCAAATAATATCCATCTTTGATAGACTTAATCATATCTTCCAATTTATCATTTCCTGGGACAATCATGGTATTTCTCATCCTGATAATAGGTTCATCGCTATATTGACTAGCCCGGGCATTACCGGTGGGAGCCACACCATAGCTCAAAGCAGAACATTTATTATGCATAAAAGTCTTTAAGATACCATTTTCAATGATGTTAGCAGTTATAGGTTCAAGACCTTCATCATCAACAAAGACAGGTCGAGGGCAAAGCTCACCATCATAAGTATGAGGAACATCGATTAGATTCACCATTTCTGAAGCTACCTGCTTACCCATCATTTCTTCCATTATAGACCCACCTCGAACTATATCAGCTTCGGTGGTATGTCCTATTGCCTCATGAGCTAAGATACCTGCTAATTGGGAATCTAGAATGACATCATGCAAACCGGATTGAGCAAAGACAGCACTTTTCTTATTTACTAGATGTTCATAAGCTTCCGCAAAATTCTTGTAAAATTCATCTACCTTATCAAAGTAATCCTCAAATTCACCTAATCCACCTATTCTACATGATTCAGTAATCATTTCATTACCGTTTCGCATCATAAAATTACAACTTAAATGAGCACGGGGAATAACTGTTCTGAAATCAGTTCCATCCCCGGTAACCACATTCTTCTCTACTTTTTCTTCATTTATTATCAAAGTTAAGGTAGTTAAATCTTGATATTTGGCCCGAAGCTGAGCATTGATTTCGCTAATTAATTCAATCTTTTCTTTTGAGTTTAATCTCGATTTCCGAGTTGAAAGATCTCTTTCTATACTTATCGGACGCGAAGGTAAAATAAGATCAGATTGAGCTTGTTTTTGAAATAAAAATTGGGCATTCTTCCCTGCTTGATCAATTATCTTTTTTACATTTTCTTGATTTAATTGTGAAGTTGAAGCAAAACCCCAAGCTCCTCCCTTTAGAATTCGAGCAGAAAATCCCTTGTTCTCAGTGGAGGAATTTCTGACAAGACTGCCATTTGACATCGCTATTAACGAATTACTGTTGATTTGATACCTTAACTCTCCATATCCGGATAAGTAGGCCTTTAACTCTTTTAAATTCATATCTGCTCCTTTATTTTCATTCGTTTAAATATACTCAAGGTTTAATATTTACTATTATCAGTTTCGTGTCAAGAACTAAATTATTTTTTTTTAATCTCATAATGATTGTTTATTGATAACAAGCCTCTTCTGTCGGAAGGTGGCATTCTGTCCGCCCCAAGCGAAGCTTGGAAAATTATTCTTATCTTCAGTCGTCCGACTGAAGAAGGCGGAGAGAATCTCCACCGTCCGACTGAAGAGGCAAACAGCACGTTGCGAAGGGATGGACAGTCTGTCCGCTTCCAAGCGATAGCTCGGAAATTCTTAAAAATCCCGAAGGGATGAAAATATAATAGGCAGTGTTCGAAGACACTGTACCG
>JAEKNW010000276.1 GCA_016838885.1 Candidatus Cloacimonadota bacterium | reverse complement strand
AACCCAAATAATGCAGTAGATCTTTGAGAATAGCACTATATTCTTTTGCAAAAGTAACTTCCATAATTTTCAGGAATATATATATTATATGCCTTCAAAATCTGTAAGTTATTTTGCTAAAAGAATCTGCACTCTTCTCTAAAGCTTTACTGCACCATTCGGGTTAAAAAAAAACTTTACACAAAAATTAATTAAACTAAAAATGGACTACTTAACTAAAGGACGGAAATTATGAAATATATAAAGTGTAACATCTTGAATCCTGTATCAGAGAAAAAATGTGAATATCTCAAGGATGTTATAATTACAATAGATAATAATATTATTAAGGATATTGTTTCATCTCAGGAATTTAACAGCACTAAGATAGAAATTATTGATAAGAGTGATAAGGTGATAATCCCCGGTTTAATAGACACTCATGTTCATTTATCCCAGTGGAGAATTAGGGGGAGATACAAGAGTGATTTACTGGATTGGCTTAACACTTATACCTTTCCTGAAGAAGAGAAGTTAAATAATCCTGATTATGCTCAAAATGTTGCTCAGGACTTTTTTAAGAATTTAATTCAAGTTGGTACTACTACTGCATCTATCTATGTAACAAGTTCTCAAAAAGCAACTAATATCGCTTTTGAAGAAGCTGACAAAATTTCGATAAGAGCCTTGATCGGCAAGGTTTGTATGGATCAAAATACTCCTCCAGGCTTAATAGAAAATACAGATAAATCATTTAATGAATCTGTTGAATTATGTCAACAGTGGGATAAGAAGGGTCTCTTAAATTATGTTTTCACTCCCCGTTTTGCTCCTGTTTGTAGCAGTAACTTGATGAGTAAGATTGGAAATTATGCACAAGAGAATGATAAATATATTCAGACCCATTTATCTGAGAATCATAATGAAATTGCCTTGGTAAAAAAACTTTTTCCTGAAGCTAAATCATATACAGATGTCTATTACCGGGCCAATCTTTTAGGACCAAAAACCATAATGGCTCATGTAATTCACTTAGATGATAAGGAGTTAGAGCTAATGAAAAATAGTAATACCAAGATAGCTCATTGTCCGGATTCAAACTTCTTTTTGAAATCTGGCAGATTCCCCTATAAAAAACTTATTGACAATAATCTCACTCTCGGATTAGGCTCAGATGTAGCAGGTGGAACATCATTAGATATGTTTTATCAGATGAGAATGGCTAACTATATGCAATTGGACTATTCTATAGAAGTTGAAGAGTTATTCTATTTGGCTACCTTGGGCAATGCTAAAGTGCTTTCAAAAGATGATATTATTGGAAATATAGAAATTGGGAAAGAGGCTGATTTATTAGTCTTGAATATAAATCCGCAACAGACGATTCAAGAGCTTTTGTCTGAGCTGATCTTTGTCAGAGGCAAGGATGCTGTAGAGGAAGTTTATATAAGTGGTAAGAAAGTAACAATATAAGACAGAAAGAGAGAATTTATGCAGACAAGTATTATTAAATTTGTTTTGAATGGTGAATTGAAAAGTTTAGAGATAAGTCCTGGGACTACTCTTTTAGAGATTATAAGAGATAGCTATCACTTAAACGGCACAAAAAGTGTCTGCAATGAAGGGGATTGTGGTGCCTGCACAGTAACTCTTGTAGAGTATCAGGAGGATAAGCCGTTATTCAAGGCCATAAACTCCTGTTTGTATCCTGCTGAGAAGATAATGAACAAGCATGTAATTACAGTGGAGGGGTTAACCTGCAAAGACTCTGAATTACACCCTATTCAAGAAATTCTCTATAATAATTATAGTACTCAGTGTGGATTTTGTACTCCGGGGATAGTGATGTCTATTTTTGCTTATCTGGCTGAGAACAGTGAGTATAATGAAGAGGAGTTAAGAGAAGCCTTAAATGGTAATCTCTGTCGTTGTACAGGTTATGTCCATATTATCCAAGGAGCTCTGGAGATAATAAATTATTTTAGTGAACATCAAGATAAAATCTTACCTAAGAAGCTTCTTGAAGGTAATAAGAAATTAGCGGATTTGAACAAAACATTTAACTTAAATTTTGCTGAGAAAAGTCAAGGTGGGAGAGGGGTTGAAGGATATTATTTAATCAAGTCTTTAGCTAAATATCAAGAGATAATAAAGAAACTTAAGGGGAGTGGGACTATAAAAGTAGTTGCCGGTGCCACTGATTTATATGTGGTAGGCAACTTGAGAAGAAGCTACTTCAAGAACTATTTGGATATTACTTATATCCCGGAATTAACAACTGTCAAAGCTGATGATAAGTATATAACAATTGGGGCATCAGTTACCTTAGAAACAATAAGAACTAATAGATTAATAAGCGACAAGTTACCCATTTTGGCAGAAGTAGTTTCTCAGATGGCTTCTAAGCAAATTAGAAACATAGCTTCTATCGGGGGGAATGTTGGAAATGCTTCACCGGTAGGAGATTGTGCTACTTCCTTGATAGGTTTAAATGCCAGATTAATTCTCTTTGGAGAAGATGGGGAGAGAGAAGTCTCGATTGACCAATTTTATAAAGGATACAAGGAGACTGTACTCAAGCATCACGAGTTTATCAAAGAGATTATTATCCCCCTTCAAGATAAGTGCTTTTATAGTTTTGAAAAGAGTGCCAAACGTAAGACTTTAGATATCTCTTCTGTTTGTTCTTTCTGTTATATTGAATATGATAAGGGGAAGATGAATATCTCCAGATTTGCTTTTGGAGGAGTGGCTCCATATCCGAAATTAGCTTTAAGTATTGCTTTAGAATTAAGAGGAAAGTCTCTAGAAGAGTTAGATATAGAATATTTGGGAGAAAAGGTTTCCCAAGAGTTTACTCCTCTAAGTGATATAAGAGGAAGCTCAGAATATAGGCATATTTTAATCAGGAATCATGTCATTAAGCATCTTGAGAAATTCAAAGAGGAGGCCATGAATGAAGGTTAATTCTAAACATCTTTCCGGGAAGTTACACCTAACAGGCAAATCTACATTTGTAGAAAACATAGCTCTTCAAGCAAAAGATTGTCTCTACGCCTACCCGGTAGTCAGTTCCAAAGCTAAAGCAAAAATAATAAAGCTTGATTCTGAAGCTAGCAAGAGTAATCCCAACTTTAAACACTTAATTACTTATGAAGATATTCCAGGAGAAAATAACATTGCCCATGGTAATGGGGATAACCAGCCTCTATTAGCAGTCAAAGATGTTAATTATGTAGGCCAACCAATTGCCATAGTGGTCGCTACTACTCTTGAAGATGCCATAGCCATTTCAAGAAAAATAAAAGTTGAGTATGAAGAAGAAATCCCTATCTTGACAGTAAATGATGCTGTTCAGGCAAAGAGTGAGTATGGTCCTAGAAGATTATTTCAAAGAATAGACTCCTGCTCCAAGGATGATATAAGAGAACTCCAAGGTAATCTTACTATTGGAGCTCAAGAACACTTCTATTTCGAGACCCAGAGATGTTTTGTGGCTAATGAGGAGAATGGATATTTCACTGTTTATAGTTCAACTCAAGCAGTATCAGAAGTGCAGGAAGTCTGTGCCCGCTTGTTAGGAGTCTCATCAAATTACATTACTGTTGATGTCCGAAGATTAGGTGGGGCTTTTGGTGGGAAAGAAGCCCAAGCAACCCTGTGGGCAGGAATCGCAACTATTGCCAGCTATATATGCCAAAAACCTGTCTATCTAGCTTTAGAGAGAAAGGATGATATTAGCTGGACAGGCAAACGTCATGAGTTTGTTAACAGCTATAAGATAAAATATAATTCAGAGGGTAAATTACTAAGTTATGAGTTGGATCTTAAGGCTAACGGTGGTGCTTATATTGATTTATCTTTTGCTATTTTAGAGAGAGCATTACTTCATTCTGATAGTGGTTATTATATCCCGGAAATGAATATTACAGGTACTGCCTATAGAACTAATCTTCCTCCCAATACAGCATTTAGAGGATTTGGTGCTCCTCAATCTATTTTAACTACTGAGCTTGCTTTGGAGAGAGTTGCTTACTCTCTAAAGATGGATTTATTGGATATCAGAAAAAAGAATGTTTATCAGCTAGGCCAAACTACTCAGTATGGGATGGAAGTTCAAGAAGCATTAGGATTGGAGATGTTAGAGGATTTAGAAGAAATATCTAACTATCAAGAATTAAAAGCAGAGATAGCAGATTTTAATAATAATCATAAATATAGAAAAAGAGGAATAGGCATAGTTACCGGTAAATTTGGTATTTCCTTCACAGCAACTTTCCTTAATCAAGGTTCAGCATTAATCTGGATTTACTCGGATGGTTCCATCTCCCTTAGTCATGGTGGCATAGAGATGGGACAGCAACTCTATACCAAGGTAGCAACCGTAGTCTGTGAAAGCTTAGGAATTACCATGGATAATGTGAGAAGTGAAAGCACTAATACTAAAAGAGTGGGAAATTCTTCACCTACTGCAGCCTCTTCAGGTTCGGACTTGAACGGTAATGCGGCGCGACAAGCCAGTGAAAACTTAAAAGCCCGCTTGGCAGAGATTTCCTTAAAACTCTTTAAAGAAAAGTATGATATTAATGTAGATTTAGATGATGTTCTCTTTGATAACAACTTAATATTCTCCAAACGTTATATCGAGAAGGCGTTAACCTTCAAAGAGCTGGCTCATTATGCCTATATGAACAGAGTTGATTTAGGAGAACATAGTTTTTACAAGACACCTCTGATAGATTTTGATAAAACCACAAACAAGGGAAGGCCTTTCTATTATTTCGTTTATGGGGCATCTCTTATGGTTTCTGAAGTTGATATCTTGACAGGTTCTTATAAAATAGATTCAATTTATGTAGTTCATGATAATGGGATTCCCCTAAATGCTGAAATTGATAAAGGTCAAATATATGGAGCCACAGTTCAGGGTTTAGGATATTGTACCATGGAAGAGGTAAAATATAATGAAAAAGGTGAAAGTATGGCAAATACCCCATCAACTTATAAAATACCTGCAATGAGTGATGTTTGTTCAAATTTCCTTGTTAAACAAGTCAATAAAGAGAGATCTCAAGCTAGTGTCTTAGGCTCAAAAGCTGTGGGAGAACCTCCTTTCCTCTATGGCTTAGCAGGATGGTTCTCAATTATGAATGCCATTAGTTATGTAACTAAATCACCAGAATCAATAAACTTAAAAATGCCGGCAACACCTGAAGCTGTCTTGTTGGCTATCGAAGAAATAAAAAAGAGAGGTTTATATGTATAAATTTTTAACTGACGCTCAATTTCAAACTGAAGTTGATAGATGTTTGTTTTGTGAAGAAATGCCTTGTATGGATGCCTGCCCAGTTTCCTGTTCACCGGCAGAGTTTATTAAAGCTGTTAAAAACGGATTGGATAGTGATATCAAAAGATCAGCTACTATTATTCTCTCAAAGAATATCTTAGGTGGAATCTGCGGATCCGTCTGTCCTGATTTTCATTGTATGGCAGCCTGCTCCAGAGAGACTTTTGATAACCCTATTAAAATCCCTGACGTACAAGCTAAAATTATTCAAAAGAGTAAAGAATTGGGCTTTAAAGCTCAATTTGAACAATATGAAAGTCAGAAGAAAAAAGTAGGGATTATTGGTGGAGGACCTGCCGGAGTTGGTTGTGCTAATATCCTAGCTCATTACGGATTTACTGTTGATATCTTTGAAAGAGAAGATAACCTGGGGGGTATGTGTAGATTTATTCCTGAATATAGACTGGCCAAAGACGTGCTTAATAGTGATTTAGAGACTGCTTTGCATCATGAAAATATTAGAGTTTATAACAAAACAAATATAGTTGATTTAGATAAATTTGCCAAAATGTATGATGCAGTAGTAATCTCCAGCGGACAAGATCAAGCTGTTAAACTAAATATCCATGGTAAAGAGTTGGCCCACGACTGGAAATCCTTTTTAAGCCTAGATAATTTAGAGCCTGACGCAAAATGTGCTATCATTGGGGGAGGAGCAGTTGCTATGGATTGTGGTATGAAAGCAATTAGTAGTGATGCTCAAACTGTTGACTTCTTCACCTTAGAGAATCTTTCAGAAATGCGACTTGATGCTAAAGAACAAAAAGAACTTCTTAATAATAACTTTGGAAATTACTTCCGGACTATAGTCAAAGAGATAGAATCAGATGATGATGGTTTAAAGCTTCATTGTCAGAGAGTTAGACTAAAAGGACGAGAGTTTGATTTAGCAAAAATAGAAAAGATTCCTAATACTGAGTTTCATTCAGATTTCTATGATTATATTGTATTCGCAGTGGGAAGTAAGGTCAGCCTTGATAACAATTTCACTAATGAGAAGATCTTTACCTGTGGGGATATGAAGAATTCAGCTACTACAGTTGTTGAAGCTGTGGCTAGTGGTAGAAATTGTGCTGTTGAAATTATGGAAAAGTTCGGGATAGAAAGTAAGAGTGAAAAGTTTGATAAACACACCAAATCCAAAATTGCTTTAAGAGATATCTACAAAGACCAAGTTTCTATCAAAGCAGACTTCTTTGGTAGAGAGATGAGATCTCCCTTTATCCTATCAGCTGCCCCACCATCAGATGGCTATGAACAAGTTAAAAAAGCTTATGAAGCAGGCTGGGCAGGTGCTGTTATGAAAACAGCCTTCGATGATTTAGATATCCATATTCCTCATGATTATATGTTTGAATTCAATGATGAGACTTATGCAAATTGTGATAATGTGTCAGAAGTCCCTTTAAGAAAAGTCCTGGAAAACGCCCATAATATTATCAGAGAGTTTCCGGACAGATTAACTATTGTCTCAACCGGAGGACCTGTAACTGGTCATGATGAAGAAGATAAGGCTGTTTGGCAAGCCAATACCAAACTTATCGATCATGCTAAAGTTCATGGAGTTGAGTATAGTCTATCTTGTCCGCAAGGGGGAGATGGAACTGAAGGTGATATAGTTTCCCAAAATGCTGAATTAACAGCAAAAGTAATCGATTGGGTTTTAGAAGTATCAGATCCTGATATTCCTAAACTCTTCAAACTAACCGGTGCTGTAACTTCTATAGTCCCTATCTTGGAAGCTATCAAAGATACCTTTAATAAATATCCAAACAAGAAAGCAGGGATAACTCTAGCTAACTCCTTCCCAAGTGTTGCCTTTAGGAAAGATACCAAGAAAGAGTGGGAAGATGGTATCATGGTCGGTATGTCCGGTGATGCCGTTAAATATATCTCAAATCTTACCTTATCAAAAGCTTGGTCAGTAGGACTGACTATCTCCGGTAATGGTGGGACTATGAACTACAAAGATGCAGCTGATTTCTTAGCTTTAGGCTGTAAAACAGTTCAATTCTGCACTGCTGTAATGAAAGACGGAGTGAAAGTTATTCAAGATTTAGAAGATGGCATAGCCTATCTAATGATAGAAAGAAAGATGAAGACTATCAATGATTTAATAGGAGTAGCCTTACCAGAACCAATTTTAGACTTTATGGATATTTCACCGGTTAAGAGAATATCTGATGTTGACTCTGATTTATGTGAACATTGTGGTAATTGCACAAGATGTCCATACTTAGCTATAAGTCTCAATGATGATAAAATACCGGAAACAGATGCGACAAAATGTATCGGTTGCTCTATCTGCGTACAGAAATGTTTTAGTGGAGCTTTGTTTATGAGAGAAAGAACTAAAGAGGAGGCTAGAAACTAATGAAAATTCTAATAAAAAATACTACAATAATTACTTTAAATAATAGTAATATGTTATTGACAAACAGTAATATAGTTATAGAAGACAAATATATATCTTATCTAGGTAATGAGGTGTTGGCTGATTCAGAATATGACCGGGTTATCGATGGCAAGAATAAAGTTGTAATGCCGGGTTATATCAATGCTCATACTCATTTCTATTCTAGCTTCGCTAAAGGTATAGGAGGTATTGATCCCTCTAAGAACTTTGTAGAAGTTTTAAATAATATGTGGTGGAGGTTGGACAAGCAGTTACTTCTAGAAGATACCTATTATAGTGCCTTAACTGCTATCATGGATGGGATTAAAAATGGAGTTACCACTTTTATCGACCACCATGCCAGCCCTTATGCCATCACTAACTCCTTACCGGAAATCGCTAAAGCTGTTGAGAGAATGGGAGTTAAGGCTTCTCTCTGCTATGAGATTTCAGACCGAGATGGTGCTGATATCAAGGATGCGGGTATCTTAGAAAACTTCTCCTTTATTGAAGATAATAAAAATCCTGATATTGTAGCTTTAATTGGACTTCATGCATCTTTTACTCTATCAGATGCCACTTTAAAAGAAATAGTAGCTAAGAATGTCAATAACTATGGTTATCATATTCATGTTTCAGAAGATAAAGGTGATGAAGTCGATGCTCAAGAAAAATATAAGACTTCAGTAGTGGAAAGATTAGCAAAATTCGGGATTGTTAATAAAGATTCAATTCTTGCCCATTGTGTTAATATTTCAGATAGAGACAGACAAATTATCAAAGAAAATGATGGGATTATTGTTCATAACCCTGAATCAAATCTTAACAATGCAGTGGGGATTAGTGATGTCTTAAGTCAAATCAAAGAAGGTATTCTAGTTGGTTTAGGAACTGATGCTATGACAAATAAAATGGGCAATGAGATGAGAATAGCTCTATGGCTTCAGCATATTAAACAGGAAAACCCAAGCTGTGGTTTCATGGAAATATCTTCACTCCTCTTAGAAAATAATGCCAAAATTGCTAACAGACTCTGGAAAACCGATAAATTTGGTATCCTCAAGGAGGGTAGTTATGCAGATTTAATCATCTTAGATTACGATCCAATTACCCCACTAAATGAAGATAATGTACTGGGACATATTGTCTTTGGTCTTGCTGAAGCTAACGTTGAGACCACAATATCTAATGGCAAAATCCTATGGCATAATTATCAATTTGAAGACTTTATTGATCAACATCAAATAAATAAACATTCACGTGAATTAGCAAAAAAATTATGGGAGAGAATGTAAAATGGTAAGTTACGAAACAATTTTAAATAAATCAAAAGAGATTGAAACTCAAATCGCAGACTTTTTAAGTAGATTGATTAAATGCAGATCACACTCCGGAACTGAAGGAGATGTTGTCCAACTTATAAAATCAGAAATGGAAAAATTGAACTATGATGAGATAAGAATAGACGCTCTAGGTTCTATCATAGGTAGAATAGGCTCAGGCCCAAGAGTTATCGCCATTGATGCCCACATCGATACTGTTTATGAAGGAAACCTTGATAACTGGGATAAAGAGCCTTATAGTGGTCTCATAGATGATAACTATGTATATGGAAGAGGAACTTCTGACCAAAAGTCCGGACTTGCTTCCATGGTTTATGCCGGTTGGCTCATGAAAGAGTTTGACCTCCTTGAAGATTTCACTGTTCTGATTACAGGCACTGTTATGGAAGAAGATTGTGATGGTATCGCATGGGAACACTTAATCTTAGAAGACGGAGTTAAACCTGAGTTGGTAATCAGTACTGAACCTACCAGCTGTAATATCTACAGAGGTCATCGTGGAAGAATGGAGATTTCTATCGAAGTTAAAGGTATTTCCTGTCATGGCTCAGCTCCAGAAAGAGGAGATAATGCTATCTATAAGATGTCGCGGATTGCTCTTGAAATAGAAAAACTTAATGACAGATTAAAATATGATGACTTCTTAGGAAAAGGAACCATTACTGTTTCTGTAATGCAATCAGATTCTCCATCCCAATGTGCTGTCTCTGATTATGTCTATCTTCAATGCGATAGGAGATTAACTGCCGGTGAAACCAAAGAAATTGCTGTAAATGAATTAAAAGAATGTTGCCGTATGGCAGGCTATCCAGAAGCCTCAGTGAAAGTATTGGAATATAAAGAGAAAGCTTACACAGGAAAAGTATATCCAGTAGAAAAATATTACCCAACCTGGGTTCTAGAGCCTGATTCTAAATATTTAAAAGTTGCGAAAAAAGGATTTTCTTCTATATTTAATAAAGAGCCACTGATTGACAAGTGGACCTTTAGTACTAATTGTGTTTTCATTATGGGTAAACATCCTGAAATTAAATGTTTAGGATTTGGTCCCGGTGATGAAGATCAAGCACATGCACCTAATGAAAAGGTGAAGAGAGATGATTTATGGAAAGCAACAGCTTTTTATACTTCATATATTAAAACACTTAAGGAGTAAAAAAATGAAGAAAATTCTATTTATTGCATTAGTTACTGTGTTGTTAGGAACTCTTGTAGCACAAGAGAAATGGGAATACTCATTTGATGTTAAGGGAACTCTTTCACAGAGCTTTTACACTGATAACTGGGATGGCGAAGAAGAATCTAATATAAACTGGTTAATTCAGGGTAACATGACAGCTAATAAGCAATTACTGGATTGGTTTAGATCAATGAATACCTTAAAAATGAAGTTTGGTCAAATCTATGATACAGAAAAAGACCCTGTTACAGATGCACAACTTCCAGGCTGGCAAGAACCAAGAAAATCTGATGATGAAATTGATCTTTTATCATTAGGTTTAATAACCCTAGACGGTTGGGTAGACCCTTATGTATCTTTAAGACTAGAAACAGTCTTTGAAGGAACAAATAAAAGAGCCTTTGACCCAGCACGATTCTCTCAAGGTATTGGTGCTTCCAAAATTATCTTTGAGGAACCTAGATTGGGTTTAAATACTCGTGCCGGTCTGCTTATGAGAGAAAACTACATATATGGTGTTTCTCCTATGATTGATGGTGGTGCTGAATCAGTAACTGAATTCATGTGGGTATGTCCTTTTGACAAAACCAAATTTACCTCTAATCTCTTCCTCTTCCAAGCTTTCTTTAATTCCGAAGAAGATGATTTAGTTGATGTAAATGGTGAAAAAATCGATGACTGGAAGCAATTGGATATTGAATGGACTAATGAACTAAGTATTCAACTCTATAAATACCTATCATTTAACGTTTATACCCAACTTCTTTATGATAAAGAAATTGATTACACCGGCAGGTTCAAGCAAACCTCTGGATTATCAATTACCTATAAATTATTCTAAATTCATTGACAAGTATTTAGACTAATATAGATTTGGTTGAGGACTTAGATTAGTCCTCAATCTTTTTTTTATTAAGAATAAATATCTAGGCAGTGAAGGTAACATGAAATATAAATGCACTGAATGTGGTAAAGATTTTAGTATTGAACATATCCACTATTTATGCGATGAATGTGGGAGAGATTGGGTTCCCGGCAATAAGTTAAGTGGTGTCTTAGAAATTTGCTATGACCAAGCCGATAAGGAAAACATTCAAAAAGAACTCTTAATTAATAATTTCTTTCCCTATGATAAAGCTGATTTACCAAATATACCAGTTGGAAATACACCATTTTTTAAAGCTGAAAAATTAAGCAATAAACATAATCTCAATCTCTGGATCAAGAATGATACAGTAAATCCAACAGGTTCCTATAAAGATAGAGCTTCTTATTGGGTTCTTGCTCAAGCAAAACATCACAATATAAATAAAATAGTCTGTGCATCTACCGGGAATGCAGGAAGCTCACTCGCAGGAATAAGTGCAGCTACTGATATTAAAGCAAAAATCTTTATCCCAGCTAAGGCACCTTTAGGGAAAAGAGCTCAAAATATAGCTTATGGAGCTGATTTAGATTTAGTTGAAGGATCCTATGATGATGCTTATGCACTATCGATTGATTACTCAGCTGATGGTAAATCATTAAATCGTAATACAGGTTATAACCCGATTACGATTGAAGGGAAGAAGAGTGTAGCTCTAGAAATTTATCAACAAAACAATAACAAAATACCTGCTTATATTGTTATACCTGTTGGAGATGGAGTAATTTTATCGGGAGTTTATAAGGGTTTTAAAGACCTCTTAGAGTTAGGAATAACCAATTCAATACCAAAATTAATCGGAGTACAAAGTAATAAATCAAATGCTATCTATAATTATTGGAAGAATGGAGAATATAAATCACTGGAACATGCTGATACAATAGCTGATTCTATTTCTGTTAAGAGTCCGGCTTGTGCTGATTTAGCAGTACGAGCAATCAGGGAGAGTCATGGATTTATGATAGAAGTAGATGATTCATTGATTGTTGGTTTTCAATTTGAAATAGCCCGGAATAGTGGGATATTTTGTGAGCCATCTTCTGCAGTTGTTGCCGGGATTTTTGAAGAGAAATATATGCTTAACAAGGATCAACAAATAGTTTTATTGTTGACCGGACATGGATTAAAAGATGTGAATTCAATCTTAAATTACTAGGTGGAGAGAGATGAAATTATTAAAGAATTGTAGTTTGATTAGTGATAATCAAATCATTAATCGAGATATTTTAATTGATGAAGATACCATAGTGGAAATAGCTGAGAAAATTAAGAAACAGACTGGTTGGGAAGAAATAGACATTGATTACAAGTTTGTACTTCCGGGTTTTATAGATTTTCATGTTCATCTGGATGATGAAATTAATGGAGTTCCCATTGCAGATAATTATGACTCAGGAACTCGTGTTGCTTTAAAAAGTGGAATCACAACCCTCTTTAGTTTCATAACTCAACGTAAGGGAGAAACTCTTAGAGATGCTGTAAATAGAACTCATGAAAAGGCCAAGGGGAATCTGTGGTGTGATGTTGGTTGGCATCTTACTCCCACTACATTTGATGATGAAAGTCATAAAATAATCTCTGAACTTATAGATGAAGGCTTTAGTACCTTTAAACTCTATACAACCTATAAAAAAGCAGGAATATATAGCTCCTATCACGAGATAGAAGAATTTGCTAAAAAATATGTTAACCAACAAATCTTGATATTAGTTCATTGCGAAGACGATGACTTGATAAGGTCTAAAGCAATAAAGACTAATGATACCAGTTTAAGCAATTTTGTAAGAGTTAGATCAAAAACTGTTGAACTTACAGCTGTTAATAAAATATTAAGGATAGCTCGTCGTACAGGGGCTCATTTCCATATTGTTCATGTCTCTACAGCTGAAGCAATGAAAGTTATTAACAAACTTAAATACAATAACTTTGTTACCTGTGAAACATGTCCTCAATATCTATTTTTAGACAATACAAATTACTCAAAACTAAATGGTGAACAATACATTTGTACTCCACCATTAAGAGATAAAGAGAACAATGCAAAATTAATAGAGGGTTTCAAATTAAACTACTTCAATATTATTGCCTCTGATCACTGTCCTTTTACCCAGAGTCAAAAAATGATTGGTCGAAGATTCTATGATAAAGCTCCCAGTGGCTTAAGTGGTTTAGACTTTATCCCCTACCTAACAAGCAATCTGTTTGAAAGAGATTTTGAAAAAGCAAAGTTTTTACAACAGAAACTGTCAGCAGAGCCCGCCCATTTAACAGGCTTATACCCCGACAAAGGGGCTATTATGGTAAATTCAATAGCTGATTTAGTAGTAGTTGATTTTGATAATGAACATTCGCTAGCTGGCAGAGAAGGCATCTATAATCCTTACTCAGAGATAACTACAAAATTAAATATATCCAAAGTTATGAAGGGTGGTGAATTTGTGGTTAGTGATGGCGAGATATTAATTAATAATCCCAAAGGAAATGCCCTATGATGAACTGGCGTAATGATGGAGTAGCCAAAGTAACAGGAAAGGCTAAGTATGCTGATGACATTAAATTATTTGACATGCTTCATTGTGTGCCAGTCTATTCAAATCAAATTCATGCTGAGATTGTTGAAATAAATACAGATTCAGCCCAAAAGAGTTCAGGTGTTGTTAAAGTAATTACTGCAAAGGATATTCCAGGGGTTAAGAAGTTTGGACAAATCAGAAAAGATTACGCCCTTCTAGCTGATGATAAGATAAGATATGAGGGAGATGTAATAGCTTTAATAGTGGCTGATACTCTCGAAAATGCTCTCCAAGCAGTAGCAAAAGTGTCAGCAAAATATAAAAAGTTACCCTCTGTATTAACTACTGAGGAAGCAAGTAAAGATAAGATTTTGATACATGATGTTTATGATTCAAATTTAATAAATCACCATAAAGTTCGCAAAGGTGATATTGTTAAAGGATTCGCTGAATGCGATATAATCCTAGAAGATTTTTATGAGACTAACTTTGTTG
The DNA here is from genome assembly GCA_016838885.1 of Candidatus Cloacimonadota bacterium. Taxonomy (GTDB): domain Bacteria; phylum Cloacimonadota; class Cloacimonadia; order Cloacimonadales; family JAFGVF01; genus JAEKNW01. The sequence continues at coordinate 24,196 of JAEKNW010000276.1, read as the reverse complement.
AACATGGCTATTTAGAACCTGAATCAGCAGTATGTCAAGTTCGAGATGATGGAGTTATTGAAGTTTATGGCTCCATGCAACATCCTTTCAGTAGCAGAAGATTCACAGCAGCTCTTTTAGGTAAGAAACTCTCTGAAATAGAAGTAATTACTATTCCTATGGGAGGTGGCTTTGGTGGTAAAGATGATACTGCTGCCATAGTTTGTGCTCGTACAGCCCTAGCTGCCTGGCTCTGTAATAAACCAGTTAAAATGACTTATACCAGAGAATGGTCCATAAAGGAGAGTTATAAGAGACATCCTTATAAGATGAACTACAAGATTGGACTTAAAAAGGGCAAGATTCACGCTTTGGAAGCTAATATTGTTGCTGATGGAGGTGCCTATACTTCTGTTTCACCTTGGGTTACTTGGAGATCAACAGTTCAATGTGGTGGTCCATATATTATTCCTCATGTTTATACTGACGTAAAAGCCTTCTATACTAATAATGTTTATACCGGTGCTTTTAGGGGATTCGGTTCACCTCAAGTTAACTTTGCTATTGAACAGATTGTTGAAGTTCTGGCGGAGAAAATAGGTCTTGACCCTATTACTTTTAGAAAGAATAATATGCTTAGGCAAGATTCGATTACTGTATCTCAGCAAAAGTTAGATAATCACATTGTCTCCTTAGATCAAGTCTTGGATAAAGTTATCAAAGAAAGTAATTATTCAGATAAGTTAACTAAGTGTTCTTATGGCAAGAGTGATGACTCCAAACTCTATGGCATAGGTTTAGCTATGTCCTATCGCGGATGTAGTCTAGGTGCTGAAGGTAAGGACTTTACATCAGCAATAATCAATGTTCAGTTTGATGGTTCAATCTTGTTAGAAGTTTCCATTCATGAAAATGGTCAAGGCTCTGAAACTGCTATGATAAATATATTAGCTAAAGAGCTAGGTCTCCCTTTCTCAAAAATCAGGTATCGTCGTTCTTCAACTTCTTCAATCCCAGATGGTGGAACAACCGTTGCTTCGCGCGGAACTTTAATGGGGGGAGGAGCTTTAATGGACGCTATTGCTAAGTTAAAACTCATAATTAATAAGGTGATTGCCCCTAAACTTTCTTGTAAGCCTAATGAGATTATTTATCAAAATAACTTACTCATCTCTCCTTCCGAGAAAAGTGTAACTTGGGAAGAAGCCATGAGTATTATGTATCAAAACTGCACATACCCCTATGCTTTTGGAAGCTTTGAAGCACCACCGGTTACTTGGGATGAAGAGTGCGGAGCCGGAAAAGCTTATTTCACCTATGTCTATAGTGCTCAAGTTGCAGAAATTGAGATTGATATGAAAACTAAAAAACTTAAAGTTCTAGATATCTATGCTGTTCATGATATTGGTAAAGCTATTAATAAAGGTCTTTTGTCCGGACAAATTTACGGAGGTGTCGTTCAAGGTTTAGGTATGGCACTTAAAGAGAATTTAATCATTGAAGATGGTCATATTGTTACTGATAACTTTCATAAGTATAGAATTTATCGAGCAAACGAATTACCTAGGATTCATGACTTTGTTATTGAGAATCCTGATCCTAATACTCCATCAGGAGCCAAGGGTATCGGAGAACCGGCTTTAGAAATAATATCACCTGCTATAGCCAATGCAATTTATAGAGCTACAGGAAGAAGAATGAAAAAACTTCCTATGTTGATGGAGGATATATGCAAGCAATAATTAACCGAAAAGAAATAAAAATAAAAAAATGTGATTTAGATAAGCAACTCCTAACTTTTATCAGAGAGGATTTAAACCTTACCGGAACCAAGAATGGTTGTAATATAGGGGTATGTGGAGCTTGCACCGTTTTAATCAATAATGAACCTCAACGGTCATGTAAATTGAAGGTATCAGATATTATTGATAAAGAATTATTGACAATAGAAGGCATGTCAGAAAATAATGATCTTCACCCCTTACAGAAATCATTTCTAGATCACGATGCTGTTCAATGTGGTTTCTGTACACCGGGTATGGTGCTAACAGCCCATGCATTATTACTAAAGAATAATAACCCCACTGAAGCTGAAGTGAGAGATGCCATAAAGATAAACCTTTGCCGATGTACAGGTTATCAGCAAATAGTAGATTCTATTATTTCAGCTAAAAGATTTTATAAATAGGAGTATTTATGAGAGAAAACATGACTAAATTATTTGAAAAAATAATGGATTTTAAATTTGATAATTATGGAAGAAACTTTCTTCTCACTAAAGATAAGAGTTTTGATCATATTCAAGTAACAATTTTACTGGCAAATTGGCTTAAACTTATTCACCAAAACCATAAATCATTTAGAGTTTTTGATAATGGTTTAGCTATTTCCATTTTCAGAGATAACTCTACTAGGACAAGATTTAGCTACTCTTCTGCAGCTCATGCCCTAGGCTTAGGTGTCCAAGATTTAGATGAAGTAAAATCTCAAATTGCTCATGGTGAGACAGTTAGAGAAACAGCAAATATGATCTCTTTCCTTGCTGAAATGATTGGTATTCGAGATGATATGTATCTTGGTGAAGGACATACCTATATGCAAGAAGTATCTGATGCTCTTGATTTAGGATATGAAGAAGGTGTTTTACACCAACGTCCAGGTTTGATAAATCTTCAGTGTGATATCGACCACCCAACTCAATCTATGGCTGATTTGTGTAAATTACGAGATTACTTCGGAGGTTTCGACAACCTTAAAGGTAAAAAAGTAGCTATGACCTGGGCCTATTCTCCTAGTTATGGTAAGCCTCTTTCAGTTCCTCAAGGCATCATTACTCTCTTACCACGCTTGGGTATGGATGTTACCTTAGCTCATCCTCAAGGCTATAACCTACTTGATTCAGAAATTGAATACGCCCAAAAAGTAGCATCAGAATCAAATAGTAAGTTCACTATAACGAATTCTATGGAAGAAGCCTTTAGAGGTGCAGATATTGTTTATCCTAAATCATGGGCTCCAATGCAAGTAATGCAAGAGAGAACAGAACTTCTTATGGCTAAAGATAAAGTTGGACTTGATGAATTAGAGAAAAGCTGTCTAGCTAACAATAAAAAGTATGTTAACTGGGAATGTGATAGAGATAAAATGAACTTAACAAAAGATAAAAAAGCTTTATATATGCATTGCTTACCTGCTGATATTACAGATGTTAGCTGTTCACAGGGAGAAGTGTCAAAAGAAGTTTTTGAAGAGTATAGAAGAGAAACTTATCACCAAGCAAGTTTTAAACCATTCATAATTGCTGCTATGGGGATTCTGACAAGATTTGATTCACCGGGACAAATAATCAGCAAAATTCAAAATAACTTAAATTATCGTTTTTAGGAGACTTAATGAAGAACTTAACCCCAAAAGAAAATAAAGTACTGGAAAATACTATCCAACGCTGTAAAGAGAAAAATATCATTATCCCAACTTATGAACAAATGAGGAATCCAGAGCTTATTCCAGAGAAAATAGTAGAAAAACTTAAGAATGTAGGACTATGGGATTTGAATCCCCTAAACTTATTCAGAATAACTTGGAAAAACGAACCTACAAAATTTGGGGGAGGATTCCAAGGTGTTAATCATATCGTAATTCCCCCTGAATTAAGTGGTGTTAAAAGTCCAATTGTTATTCTTATTGGCAAATACTTTCCAACTGGAGCTCATAAGGTCGGTGCAACATTTGGTCCATTAGTAGAGAAATTGGTTACCGGTCGTTTTGACCCAACTACTCAGAAAGCACTGTGGCCATCAACAGGTAATTATTGTCGTGGCGGTGCTTACAACTCTACCTTATTAGGATGTGATGCCATAGCTGTTCTCCCTGAAGAGATGTCTGCAGAAAGGTTCAATTGGTTGAAAGAGATTGGGGCTGAGGTTTTTGCTACTCCTGGTTGTGAATCTAATGTTAAAGAAATATATGATAAAGCAAAAGAACTTCTTCACGAAAGAGGGGATACGATTGTTAATTTAAATCAATTTGCAGAGATTGGTAATCCTCTCTGGCACTATGCTGTTACAGGTCCTGCTATGCAAGAAGTATTTGAAAATATGAAAGGTGAAAATGCGACTCTGTCAGGTCTATTTTTAACCCAAGGTTCAGCCGGTACTCTAGGTTGCGGAGATTATCTCAAAGAACAATATCCTCATCTAAAAATAGCTGCCGGTGAAGCAACTCAATGTCCTACCTTGTTATATAATGGTTATGGTGGTCATAGAATCGAAGGTATAGGCGATAAACATGTTCCTTGGATTCATAATATTAAAAACATGGACATGGCTATTGCAGTTGATGACAATGATGTTATTAATGTAATGAGATTGTTCAATGAAGAAGAAGGACATCAACTCCTCAAAGCAAAAGGCATTGATGAAGAACTAATAAATCAACTCCATCTTCTAGGTGTATCCTCTATTGCAAATTTATTAGGTTGCATCAAAATGGCTAAGTATTATGAATACGACGAAAATGATTATCTCTTCACAGTCGCTACTGATTCAATGGAGATGTATCAATCAAGAGTGATTGAATATCGCGAAAAACAAGGTGCTTACAACAATGTTATGGCAAATATTCATTTTGAAAAGAATATTATGGGAGTTAAAACCGATAATATCATCGAAATGACCTATTATGACAAGAGAAGAATGCATAACCTAAAATACTTTACCTGGATTGAACAACAAGGTAAAACTGTTGAAGAGTTAAATGCTCAATGGTATCAAAAAGATTATTGGACTTCCCAATATTCACAAGTTAATCAATGGGATGAATATATTAAAGAATTTAATGCTCGAACAGGGCTATTGGATGCACTCAAATAGACCAAAAGTCCTTATCCTATCAGGTGGATCCGGTAAAAGATTTGGCATGTCCAAAGCTTTAGCTACTTATCAGGGAGAGACCTTTTTAGACTTAATAGTCTCTAAGTGTCTCTCCTTAAATTTAGATATCTATGCTGTTCTGAATGCTCAAGTTAATGATTTAATCCCCATGAATCGTGATTATACTACGATTATCGGAGATAGTTCTCAAGAGATGTACCACTCAATCTTGACAGGAATCAAAGTGATAGGAGAGTTTTCACAATTACTTATCTGGCCTGTTGATCATCCCTTTATTAAAGTGGAGACTCTAAAACAACTCCTAAACCACAGCAAAAATGAAAAGTTTATTGTCCCTTCCCACTCTGGTCGCTTAGGTCATCCTATTCTATTTCCTAAATCTGCTTCATCTAGCATTGATAAATATCATACTTTAAAAGAACTTACTAAAGCGTGGGGAAGGGGCATTGTTAATGTAAATGATGAAGGGATTCTAACAAATATTAATAAAAAGGAAGATTTACCCCAAAATGAAAAACTATTATAGACATTTGTCAGATTTACTGGCAAATAACAAAAGTGGATGGAGTGTTACAGTTACAAAAGTATTAGGCTCATCTCCAGGTAGCTTGGGTCAGAAAATGCTTATTGAAAAAGATAATGAGGAAATATCCGGAACAGTTGGAGGTGGTAACTTAGAATATCAGATAATCAATACAATAAGAAATCAACAACCTAAGAAGTTCCTTAATTTATCTTATACTCTGTCTCAGCAAGAAGAACTTGGTATGGTATGCGGTGGAGATATTGAAATGGTTGTTGAACCGATAAATATCAGGGAGAGAGTTATTATCTTTGGAGCCGGACACTGTGCTCAAGCATTGGCATCTATTCTTACAAATTTGAACTTCGATATGCTTATCTATGATGATAGAGATAAATGGCTTAATCCTGACTATTATCCAGCAAATACAAAATTTATCAATGCTGATTTTAATCATATTACTAAAAATATTGAGATAACTGCAGAAGATTACCTTATAGTTATGACTTATGGTCATGAATTTGATAATATAGTAACAGAACAATTAATTAGTTTAAACTGGAAATATTTGGGAATAATGGGAAGTAAAAGTAAAGCTATTGAATTAAAAAATCATCTAAGTAAAAGTAATTCTTTGGAGATGATTAATATGATAAGTTGTCCCATCGGGATGCCTATTAAATCACATACTCCTTATGAAATTGCAATTAGTATAGCCGGAGAGTTAATCAACAAAAGAAACTGATAATTAGGATAAATATCAAGATAAATCAGAAAAAATATTAAATTCATTGACATTAATTTTGCTTTTAGATATTTTAGATTAAGAGGAAATTATGAAAAAACAAAAGAAAATCTTAAAACGAATTAATAAACTTAACTTTTATATGATATTTAGTAGTTTGATCTTGATTGCTACTGTATCTATATTAATAGATTTTTATTTTTACTCCTCTAATATGGACTTCTTATCCGAAAAAAGAATAACTGATACAAAACAAAACCTTAGAAATATTAATAACAGAATTATGAGATTTACCCAAAAATCTTATGAAAATATTGATGAAATGATTGTTGAATTAATCAAGGATCAGACCCATCAAGGTAAAACTGTGGTTGAAAATATCCTCTTTAAATATGAGAATAGATCGCCTGCTGAAAAACTTGAACATATTGAAAATGCTCTTAGAGTAGCCAAGTTTTTTAATGGTCGAGGCTACTATTTCATTATGGCGAAAGATGGGAAAATGATTTTTAATTCAGTGTTCACAGATCTAGAGAACACTATGTTAATTGAAGATGAATATATCCTAGATGCTAAGAAAGTTATGCAAGAGGGTGATGAAGGGATATTTAAAGGAAATATGAGAAAGCCCGGGTATCCTGACCAAGCTGCATTCTTGAAATGGAGTTATCTGGCTCGAATTGATAAAACAGATTGGTATTTAGGCACTGGAGAGTATTATTTCGATTTTATTGAAGAGTATAAAAATACTCTCTTACAGAGTATTATGACCTTAAGAAATAAAGATTATGGTTTCTTTTATATAATTGATTTATCTTCAAATAAGTTTATTGTCCAAGATAACGAGATAACCTTAAACCATACAAGTATCAGAGAGACAGAAGATAAAATTGATGATAAAATTCTGGAAGAATCTATTAAGGTTACCCAGAAACAGGGTCAAGGATTTATAGATTTTCATTATTCAGATAGCAAAGAAGCCGAAGCTGAGGCTTCTTACGTTCATATTGTCAAAATTCCTGAGTTGAACTGGTTAATGGGAGCAGGAGTTTATAAGAGTCAGATAGACAGCTATTTTGAAAGCGATAGGAAGTTGTTCATCAATAAAGTATTTGCTAATATTATTATAATCTTAACACTAATCATCCTTTTAATTTTAATCTTTTTAATTCTTAACAAAAGGGTTATGAGAATATTGAATAATCTTTTTGAAACTCTTGAATCCTTCTTCAAAGATTCAATAAAAACTGACCAACTAATGAATAAAGATAAGCTCAAATATGATGAGTTTATCAATATTGCTAACTCTGTAAATCAGATGTTAATAGCTAAAAAAGAGATATCGGACAGATTAATTAAAGACAAAGTATATGTTGATCAATTAATGATTGAAAATCCCGAAGCTATCGCCTTAGTTGATAAGGATAGCAATATATTAAAGATTAATCCTGCCTTCACAAAAGTTTTTGGATACAACATTGAAGAGTGTAGGAATAAAAATATTGATGAATTGTTATGTGATTCTAAGGAGATAACAGACGCTAGAATCCAAACACAAATGGTTGCTTCGGGCAAAACAGCTATATTTTATGCAAAAAGGAGTGCAAAAAGTGCTAAGGTCATGAACATGTTTGTCTCAGGTGTGCCTGTAATGTTTCAGGGACAAGTGGAAGCGGTTTTTGCCATTTACCAAGATAAAACAGAGATTATTGAGCATGATATAGCCTTAAAAATAGCATCGGAGAATGCCCTAGAATCAGCTAAAACCAAGTCCCAATTCTTAGCTAATATGAGTCATGAGATTAGAACCCCTATGAATGGTGTAATTGGTATGACTGAACTTTTAACCAAGACTAAGTTAAGTGATGAACAGAATGATTATGTTGAAACTATAAAAGCATCCGGGGAAAGCTTACTTAGAGTAATAAATGATATACTTGACTTTTCTAAGTTGGAATCGGGTAAGTATAATTTTAATTACACTGATTTTGAGTTATCATCATGTATTGAAAAATCACTTGATGTGATAGCTTTAAAAGTACAAGAAAAAGGAGTAAAAGTCTCTTATTCAATAGAGGAAGATGTCCCTATTTATATAAATTCTGATTTCGACAGATTGAAGCAAGTTCTAATAAATCTTTTAAATAATTCATATAAATTTACAAGTAATGGTATGATAAGAGTAAATGTTAGAAAAATTGATTTTCAAAGTGGTATCTACACTTTATTGTTTGAAATTTCTGATACAGGAATTGGCATACCTACAGATAAACTAAATACAATCTTTGATTCTTTTTCTCAAGTTGATTCATCATCATCAAGATCCTATACTGGAACAGGGTTAGGATTAGCTATATCCAAGGCTATAGTTACACATTTTCAAGGCAAAATCTGGGTTGAATCTAAACTCAATGTTGGTTCTAAGGTTCACTTCACTATTAAAACAGAATCTAGAGTTATAATAAGCCAAGACAAGAAACCTACTGGTCTACTTGCAAATACTAAAATAGGCGTAATTGCTAATCAAGAAGAATTCGATAATATAAAAACTATTTTAACTCCAAAAGTTAATCAACTTGAGTACATTGCAGATTGCGATTCACTTCAATCAATTGCTACTTTTTACGAAAGATGGGATGTCTTGATTATTGACTACTACATATATGAATCATTTATTGAATACTTAACAAAATTCATCAAGGGTATCAACAATAAGAACTTAGCTATTATCTTCTTGAAAAACATCAAGGATAATTATTGTTCAGTTGAAGATTTTGGAGGTAATACTGACTTTGTAAATTACCCAATCCATAAGTATAAATTAATTGAGAAAATCGAGATTGTTACCGGCTTAGCTAATCACAAATCTGAACAGATTGATGCTGAAATACCTACAGAAATTTTGGGAAATATAAAAATACTCGTAGCTGAAGATAATATCATTAATCAAAAATTGATGCAACGCTTATTCCACAAAATTGGTATAACAATAGACTTAGCCAAAGACGGTCAGGAAGCCTTAGACATGGCAATTGCCAATAGATATGATATTATATTTATGGATATTCAAATGCCACGCTTAGATGGACTTCAGGCTACAGAAATGATTAAAGAGTCATTATTAGATCGAGCTCCTATAATTGTAGCCTTAACTGCAAATGTATTACCTGAAGATAAAGAGAAATGCATTGATTCAGGAATGGTAGCTTTCTTACCAAAACCAATAAAAATTATAGATATTGAGATGATTTTATCCAAGTTTATTAGAAAAGAGTTTATATGATTTAGATTTATAAAAAAAAACTTAAAAGTAAAGGAGAAAAAAATGAGAAATTCTATGAAGGTTAGTGGATTAATTTTAATCATTGTTATGTGTTTATCAACGTTGGGGCTTAGTGCTGAGGAGTTTAATAGGGGGCTAGGTTTTACAGCAGGTACTATCTCAGGAATTGGAGCAACTTACCGGCACTATTTTGACGATCAGGGGGTTCAATTTACCCTTGGACTTTTGTCTAATGCTGATAATGTTCCCAAGTTTCCAGCAGATTATTATGGTGATTTCTTGACTAAAAATGGTTGGGATGTCGATGGCTGGTTGAGTTTTATGTATTTGAAAACTTTAAGAGAGAGTGAATTCACTAAGTTTTATTATTTTGTAGGAGCAAGTTATGAAATTGATTATACAAAAAAATATACTCAGGAATATGCAGCTGGTGGGCAAGTTGGTTCACCTGTAAAAAAGATAAGAAATGATAATAGTTATTATTTTGGACCTGGTATAGGTCTAGATTTTCAGTTGAGTAAATATATATCATTAATTGTTGAATTACCTCTTTCAATATCGTCAAAAATGAAAATTATAACCTATATTCCCCAAGGTGGGATAATTGTTAAGTTTTAAAAAGGAGTTAGAATGATTGCTGTATTAGGAATTAGTGGGATTATTATTGGAATAATCACGTTTTTTGTTGGTAGATCTCAAATGAAAAAAGAGACAAAAATGGCTGGGAATATAATTACTTTAATAGGTATTATAGCTATTTTATCCCAGAGTTTTGTCATTATTAACCCAGGCGAGGTTGGAGTTCAAGTATTCTTCGGAAGAGTTCTTGACACTACTCTCAGGGATGGATTTAATCTTAAGAACCCTTTTATTGAAATAGTTACTTTTGAAGTAAGGTTGCAAGAATATACTTTATCATCTATTCCTAACGAAGGTGATGTTATTGGAGATGATGCTATCAAAGTTATTACTCGAGATAATTTAGAGCTTACTATTGATCTCTCTGTGTGGTACACGATTAACGCAGATTTAGTAACGGATATTTATAAGAACATTGCCAAGAATAATATTGATTTAAAAGCAAAGATTATTAGGCCTTCAGTGAGAAATGTTACACGCAATGTGGCAACAAAATACTCTTTTAAAGAGACTATTGAAAAGAGAGAACAATTTTCTCAAGAGATGGAGTTTGAACTTAAAGAAATTATTGACACAAAGGGTATTACTACTGACAGAGTTTTGATAAGAAAAGTTGATCCTCCTCAATCAGTTAAGAACTCTATTGAAAACAAGTTAGTGCAAGAACAGAATTTAGAAACAAAAGCATTAGAGTTAGATAAGGCAGCAAAAGATGCTGAAATCAGAACTGTAACAGCCCAAGGTATTGCTGATGCTCAAGCGATTATCCAGGATAAGCTTACCCCTCTCTATATTCAATATGAAGCCGTACAAGCCTATAAAGAGTTAGCTAACAGCAATAACACTACTTTTGTAATTGCACCTACCAGTGCTACTGCTTCAGGAATGCCGTTAATTCTTGACTTAAATCAAGGTAAGTAAATATAAGAAAAAAAATAAGATAAATTAATCACGGAGGATTAATGAAATTAGAAGGAAAAGTTGTGGTGGCTCAAGGCGGAGGACCTACAGCAGTGATAAATCAATCACTGGTAGGAGTCGTATTAGAGTCACGTAAATTTCAACAAGTAACACGAGTTTACGGAGCTGAGCATGGTGTAGATGGGATTCTTAACGAGAACTTTTTTGATCTTAGTCAAGAAACCACAAATAACTTAGAAAAAGTAGCTCAAACTCCCTCGTCAGCTTTACTCTCAACAAGAGTTAAACCTGACATAAAGTATTGCCAAGAGATGTTTAAAGTCTTAAAAGCTCACGATGTTAGATATTTCTTCTATATCGGAGGTAATGACTCCTCTGATACAGTAAGAATAGTTAATAATGAAGCTGAGAAAGCATCTTATGAATTCAGGGCAATCCATATTCCTAAAACTATTGATAATGACTTAGTTTTGAATGATCATACCCCTGGTTATGGATCAGCTGCTAGGTTTGTTGCTACAGCTTTCGCCGGAGCCAATTTAGATAACAGAGCTTTACCTGGTGTCTATATCGGTGTTGTAATGGGAAGGCATGCAGGTTTTTTAACTGCTGCTTCAGCCCTTGCCAAGAAATATCCTGATGACGGTCCCCACTTAATCTATCTTCCTGAAAGAAAATTCATGATTAGTAAGTTTTTAGAAGATGTTAAGAATACTTATGCTAAGTACGGACGTTGTGTAATCGCTGTTTCAGAAGGTATTTCGGATGAGAATGGAATTCCCATTATAACTAAGCTGTCTAAGCACGAAGAGAGGGATGCACATGGAAACGTTCAACTCTCAGGGACAGGTGCTTTAGGAGATTTGTTAGCAGATGAGATTCGCAATAAGCTGAAAATAAAGCGAGTTAGATCAGATACTTTTGGTTATCTTCAAAGATCATTTTTGGATTGTGTCTCTGATGTCGATCAACAAGAAGCCCGCGAAGTAGGTGAGAAGGCAGCTCATTTTGCTATATGGCATAACTTAGACGGCTCTATAAGTATAAAAAGAACTGGTTCTTATTCAGTAAATTACTCTTTGGAGAAGTTAGAAGATGTTGCTGGGAAGACTAGAGTAATGCCAGACACTTTCATTACTCCGGAAGGAAATAATGTTACTCAAGATTTTCTCTTCTATTGTCGTCCTTTAGTCGGTTCAGGGTTCAAGCAAGCTCATCGCTTACGTGTGCCAAGAGCTGATAAGATTTTGTAGTATAAAATATTGAGTGTAACAAAGTTCTTGTTGCACTCATTATTCTATTATAAAGCTATTATAATTTGTATGAGATATTGGTATTTACCCTGAATGATGTAATAGAATTTTAGGGAAGAGTGCAGAAGAATATAGTGCTATTCACAAAAGTCTACTGCATTATTTGGGTTTAACAGTTCAAAGCAAAGGATTTCTTTTATGAGAGTTACTAAGCAAATTAAGGATAAATTATTAAAACACGCCCGAGAGGTCATCGAGAATTATTTAAATGGTACTGAATATAATTATGTGATTCCAACTACAACAATCTTAGGTAAGAAGCATGGGATTTTTCTAACCATATTTGTAGACGAAATACTTCGAGGTAGTTTAGGATATGTTGATTCAGAACAATGTGTAATGGAGAGCGTTACAGAATTAGCAAAAGCTTTATGTGCTGGAAGTGATACTTATCCTAAGTTAGAAAAATATGAACTACCATATCTCACCATTCAAATAGATATATTTTCTGCCTTACATCAAGTTTATGGAGAGAAGGAGATTGAGATTGGAAAGCATGGATTATATGTTGCTCATCCTGAGGGAGAAGGCTTGATATTCCCCAAAGAGGCAGTTGATCGAGATTATGATAAAATAATCTTCTTAAATGAAGCTTGCCATAAAGCAGGTTTACCATCTTTTACTTGGGAAGATGATGAGTGTAAGGTCTATACTTTTGCTACGATTATTATTTCAGATAGCGAGACACATTAGAGTTGACTTATTTCTTATCATAAATTATTGTGATTAGGAATAATTTAATAGAGGAAAATGTGCAGAGAATAATCAATGAAGATAGTTATGAAGAGAAGATAGAAAGAAGTAGATTTATAGTTAACTTAAAGTATATAGAGCATGTAGATGATGCTAAAGAGTTTATAAGTAAGATCAGTAAGGACCACAAGACTGCGAATCATAATTGTTGGGCTTATGTTATAGGTAAGAATGGAGATTATGCTCATAGTTCTGATAATGGTGAGCCTTCAGGTACTGCCGGAAAACCAATTCTGAATGCTATTAATAAGAGTGATTTAACAAATATTGTTCTTGTAGTAACCCGCTATTTTGGTGGAGTTAAGTTAGGGATTAGGGGGCTGATTGATGCTTATGGCGGAGTTACTGAAAGAGCTATTGAACTTAATCAGGTTGAAGAACTAGTAGATTACCATTATTATTCTATATATACAACTTATGATTATCACAACATCCTAACTCATAAGCTAAAACAGCTTGATTTAGAAATTAGTGAGACCAATTTTGGAATTGATGTCCATTTAAAAATAAAGATTAAAGAAGAATATATAGCTGAATTTTCTGAGTTATTAGAAGATTTAGGTGCGAATAATAAAATTAAATATAAAAAAGAGGAAAAATGACTTATCTTAACTTGATAATTATTGCAGTTATGCTATTCACTTTAACAGCTACAAATGCTCAAGAGTATAAAATTGTTGAATCAGAAAGTGGAAAACCTTTTAATCTGGAAAATCTAACTGAAGAGCTACTCAACTATGATGTTATATTTTTTGGTGAGTTACACGACGACTCTCTGCTTCATCATTTAGAGGCAGAGCTTTTTCAAAAATTAGTAACTAATGACGAAGACCTAGTCCTATCCATGGAGATGTTTGAACGTGATAATCAAAATGAGCTGACAAAATATGTTAGAGGTGAGTTAAGTTATCAAGAGTTTTCAGAGCAAGCCAGGTTATGGCCTAATCATGAGACAGACTATGAACCTTTGCTTCAGCTTGCTAAAAAGTATCAAAGAGATGTAATTGCTGCCAATGTTCCTAGACGATATGCTTCTATGTTAGCAAAAGGTGGGGAAGAAGCCTTAGATAAAATCGATGCTGGTGAAAAGAAGTACATTGCTGAAAAATTAGTGGTCTTAGATGATAGATACAAGACTGAATTCTATGCTACCATGAAAGGCATGTTTGACCACGGAATGCCAAATAAATCAAGTGAAGATAGAATTTTGAATATTTATAAGGCTCAATGTTTGAAAGATGACACTATGGCTGAATCTATTTATCACTACCTTAACAACAATCCTAAGCGAAAAGTATTGCATATTAATGGAGATTTTCATAGTCGCTACTTTTTAGGAACAGCCCAAAAATTAGCCTTGTTAAACAAGGACTTAAAAATCGCAGTTATTGCTCCTGTTATTTTTACAGAGACCCAGGAAATAGAGTGGAATCCAGAATACACTGATGCCGGGGATTATTTGATTCTCATGCAAAGAAAGCAATAATAAGGATTTAATTATAAATGAAAAAAATACTTATAACCCTGATCTTACTTGTTATGATTGTCCTAGGCTATTCTTTAGATTATAAAATTATTAAATCAGAAACTGGAAGCGAAATAAGTTTTTCCCAGTTAGTTCAGGAACTTGCCACAAAGGATGTAGTCTTTTTTGGTGAACTTCACGATGATTCACTACTTCATCACATAGAAAAAGAGCTTCTTAAGGAACTAACTCGGGTGGATCCTAATTTTGTTTTAGGCATGGAGTCTTTTAGTCGCAAAGATCAATCTGCCTTGAATAAATTTCTAAGTGATGAATACTCTTATGAGCAATTAGATGCTCACTCTAATCTTTGGTCTAATTATCAAGAAGCTTATGCCGGTCTTATTGAACTAGCTAAAAGAGACAGCATTAAAGTGTTGGCTACTAATGTTCCTATTGATATTTCAGGATTAGTAGCACGTAAGGGTTATTCAGCTCTTGATAAGTTAGCTGATAATGAGAGAGACTTTTATGCTAGAGAGTTTAAACCTTTTGATAATAGATACAAACAGATGTTTTTTGAGCAAATGAGAGATATAACGAGTGGAGGTTCTGAACAAGTTGACCCACTGATTTTAGAGAGATTATATCTAGCTCATTCTTTAAAAGATGATACCATGGCTGAAACAATCTTTGAGTATTTAGAAGATCACCATGAAGCTAAGATTTTTCATATTAACGGAAATTTTCACTCTGTTAATCATTATGGGATTTTTCAGAAGTTAGAACTCTTAAATCCTAACTTAAAGCTTGCCTCCATTTCCCCTGTATATCATCCCACCAACCAACCCCTTGTGTGGGATTATAGAAACTATGGCTTAAGTGAATATGTTATCATGTATCATCGTGATGAGCCATCTCTGCCTATAAATGATAAAGCTGATAGTTCCGAGTTTCTAGCAATTGATAAACATAACATCTCTTTTATTTTTGAGCCTAGTGCTAGAATTCTAACTGTTTCAGATAAGGTTACCTTTAATCAAAACTTTAAAAATAATAAAATTCTAGTTAGTAAAGACATCAAAGAACTGAAAATCTACAATGGAAAAGAAGAAGTAAAGTTTACTAAGATAGATTTTAAGGAGAAGTTTAATCAACTAACTCTAAATACATCAGCTACAGAACTAAACTTTGTCTATATTTACGATTATCCAAAAAATGCTGAAAGACCTTATCACTTCAATCTTCAGGAATATATGTGGCATCCTGTTGTTTCTTTGGGTGAGAAATCTCACTATGAGGTAAATGCGCTTGGTCCCAATAAGATGAAATTTATTGCCCCGGCAGAAGTAACAATCACTCCTCAGAAAAAGGATGCTATCTATTATGCCTGGAAAAGTTTTGATAAAGAATATGGTTTTTCTGTAATAGGTGATATCTATTTCACTAAAAGTATTGAAGTAGATGATATTTTTATAACATATTATAGTTTTGACAGTGAATATGACTTACTAGACGATTATCTCTACTTCACTGAGCAATATTTTAATGTCTATAAGCACTATTTTGGAGATCTGGGATTTGAAAACTTCTCTGTCATTCAATCTGCTGATAATAACTATAAGTCATTTGATAATATGCTCTTGGTAAGCATGGATGTATTTAAGACTCAGGATATCTTTATAACTCCGGCTGTTTTGGGGCATGATTTAGCAAAAATATGGATTAACTCTCAATGCTTATGGAATGAAGATGGTGCTAACTGGCAAGAAATCTTAGCCAACTTCGTAGCTAATTATATATGGTTAGAAGCTAACAAACCTAAAGAAGCCTATTTATGGCGCAAAGATGCTCTTGAAGATATTAGTGCAATTCCTAGAACTAACATAAACTCCTTGCACCAATTTACCTTCCCTTTAGATAAATATAGTGCAGTAAATGGCTTCAAAATTGGTGGGATGATTCTCTATTACACCTACAATAAAGTCGGAGAAGCAAATTTCTTCAGGGCTATTAGAAATATCTTAAAAAACAATCAAACTCTTTCTGGTTTTGATTTTTTCAAGCAACTTCAAGAGATAACTGGAGTAAGTGAGTTAGCTGACTTTATAGAACAAAAATATCCGGTCAGAGTTTATCTCCATGATGTTGAGACGAAAACAGCTAAAACTCAAGTTAAGATTTTCAGTTCAAAAGGAGCAGATAGTAATTTTGACTTAGATATAAAGTTATCAAACAAAGATAATTTTATACAAACAAGCTATCACATTGACAAGGAAGAGACTACCCTGGAGTTTGATTTTGATGCTACTATAGTGGAGATTGATCCTGAGTATAAACTCTATCGTTATCTTGATAATCGGGAACATATATATAATCTAAAAAGAACCTTTTTAGAAAATCCCCTTTTTGTAGTAGATCAAGCTAGTGAGCAATTCCCTGATATTTATAATATCGGCAATATTCTCCACTCAAATGGAGTCTCCATTGATAGGATGCCACTCTCCAGCTTTGATGCTACTAAATGGAAAGAGAAGTCAATAATTTATATTGGTGAATACAATAATAATCCCTTATTTGATCTATTTCAACCCTATCTTCCGCCATCCTTCATTTTTGGAAAAAATCAGTTTACTTATGAAGGTCTTGTATATGATCAAAGTAAGTATTCTATATTAATAAATACTCAGAATCCTTTCAACTCTGATAAATCTGTATCTATGTGGTTGTGGAATAGTGATAAAGAACTCAATAATATCCAAGAGATATTTAATTATACCAGTCCATCTTGGGTGATTTTTGAATTTGAGGGAAAAACATATAATGAAGTTGATAAGGGAAATTTGATAGATGAAGTTCTATTTCCAACAAAAGTTTTCTTGCAAGGAAGGGATTAATGCAGACAGATAATTATCAAAATATAGAATTTTCTTTAGAAGTTAGTGATGCACTTGCAAGTAATAAAGCTATTTTAGTGTTAGAATCTACAATAATTACTCACGGGATGCCATTTCCTGAGAATTATCAGACTGCTAGAATGTTAGAAGATATTTGTAGAAGTAATGGAGTAACGCCTGCTACTATAGCAATCGTAAAAGGTAAAATCCAAATAGGCTTAGATGAGGATAAATTACAGGAGTTAAGTAATCTAACCTCAGGTGTTGAGAAAGTTTCTATCCGTGATATCAGTTATTGCTTAGCTCAGGGTAAAAGTGGAGGAACAACAGTTGCTGCGACTTCCTTTTTAGCAAGTTTAGTTGGATTAGAAGTTTTTGCAACCGGTGGTATAGGTGGTGTTCATCGAGGTGTTGCAAACAGCTGGGATATTTCAGCAGACTTACAATCCCTTAAAGACAATCCTGTTATTGTAGTATCTGCAGGAGCTAAAGCCATTTTAGATATACCCAAAACTTTAGAAATCTTAGATAGCTATTCAGTGCCTGTCTTAGGTTATAAAACCAATGATTTTCCTGCCTTCTATAGTTCCACAAGTGGTAATGAAATAAGGCAAGTTAACTCACCTGCTGAGATTGCCCAAATATGGAAGAAGCAAGAGGAACTCCAGCTTAAAAGTGGACTTCTCATTGCTAATCCTATCCCCAGAGAGTTTGAGATACCTGCTGAGCTTATTGAAAAACAGATCCAAGTTGCCTTAAAGGAACTTCAAGAACTTAATATCAGTGGAAAAGGGATAACCCCATTTTTATTACAAAGATTGTATGAACTTACAGATGGAGAATCTTTAGCAACAAACATAGAATTAGTTAAGAACAATGTCTTATTAGCCTGTAAAATAGCAAGAGAGTTAAAATTGATATGAAAGTAGCTTTTTATGTAACTTCACATGGGTTTGGCCATGCCAGCAGGGTAACTGCCTTAGTTACCGAGTTTATTAAGTTTGGTTGTGATTGTTATATCATTACTGATAGACCTAAGTTTCTCTTTCCTCATGAAGGATCCTATTGCCATATAATTGAGCGTCAGACTGATACAGGGATGATGCAGACTAGTTGGAATGCCCCTTCAGTCGAGGATACTTTTTCTGAGTTGCGAAGATTATGGGCTAACAGAACCCTAATAGTTAAAGAGGAAGAGGCATTTCTAAGAGATAAGAATATTGAGTTAGTAATTACGGATATTGCCTTTTTACCGATAATCTCAGCTAAGAATCTGCAACTTTCAGTATATGCAATAACCAATTTTGATTGGTATTTTAATTATCTGGGACTTGTCGATAGTAAAACATCACCTGAAATAGTAAGTATTATTTCGCAAATAAAAGATATTTATCAACTTTGTGATAAATCTTTTATCTTGCCATTTTCAAACACTAAGAGTGTACAAGCCCTACCAAATCAAATTATCTGTGGCAATTTAGCAAAATATTCTAAGCCCAACAAGAAGGCTATCTGCAGTAAATATAACATCGATGAGAGTAAGAAGTTAGCCCTTATAACTTTTGGTGGGATTATGTCTGATATTTCTTATTTTAAGAATCTGACAGATAACAAGGATTATGTGTTTTTAACTAATTCTCCGATTGGGGATGCTGATAATATCATTTTACTCCCTCGCGATTGTGATTACTCCCTTTTAATTTCTTCCTGTGATGTGGTGATTACTAAGGTAGGATACTCTACTTTAGCAGAAACCTGTGCTTCTGGGACCTATCTATGTTACGCCACGCGAGATAACTTCCCTGAAGATGAACCTTTAGTGGAAGAACTTGACCACTATCCTCATAGTCAACACTTTAGATTATTAGATAATAGTATAGATATCACGTTACCTGAAGGTGAGATAGGTAAATATCATTCTGAAAGGTTTAAGCTGAAAAATAATGAGATTGCCCTATCTATGTTATCTTCTTATATTAGTGATAATTATGATAACTTGGGTGCTGTTATTGATTTTGGGACTAACAACTCAACAATGTTAATTTACTCATTAAAAGGTGATAGATACAAGATTGCCTTTTATGATTTGAGGATAACCGGAATTGGACTTAATCTTGAAGCAGGTCTTATTCACAAACATTCTGCTGATAAAGCAAAGCATGAACTCTCCATTCAGCTAAACCTATGTGCAAACTTGGGTATCACTCCTCATATCTTAGTAACTAATATCGGACGTATCTCTTCCAATTTTAATCATTTTCAGGAAAGCATTAATCATGTTTATCGGGTAGAGTGGGAGATTATTTCAGCTGAGAGAGAGGCTAAGCTAGGGGTTAAATCATCTTTGTTAGGTAATACTACCAAAAGTGATTTTTATAATGTTGATATTGGTGGTTCTAGCACAGAGATTTCCTTAATAAAAAATAATGAAATACATACTTTTATTAGCCTAAACTTGGGTATTCTGACCTATTATCAGAGATTTAAGAATACCAGGTTAAATTTTGAACAGATATCTGAGCTAATCCAACAAGATATCGAAATTACTTTAATGGAGACTAATTTCCCGGAGAAAGAGAGTAACCTGCTTTATGGTATTGGTAAAGTTTTCCAGAATCTAGCCTGTATTTATGAAGGGAAAATAAATTATGAGCAGTTCTCTCAGCTCAAATCTTATGATCTTCAGGATTTTATGTTTTCCTTGCATATCCTAATTAATCATAAATCCAAGTATAATTATCATGATTATAACGGTAAGAAATTAGATGAAACAATATTCTATATATCTTTAGGAATTCTCCAAGCTTTTAATAATATTTTAAACACAAAAACTTTAGTAGTAAATCCCTGGGGATTAGAATTAGGCTATTTGTTAGAGAAAAGGAGTAATAATAATGAAATATGATTTTGATAAAATATATGATAGAAAAGGTTCAGGTTGCTTCAAGTATGATGCTATGAAGATTATGTATGGTAGAGATGATTTATTAGCTCTCTGGGTAGCAGATATGGATTTTGCAGTTGCTCCTAGGATTATGGAGCAGATTCAAACAAGACTAAATCATCCTATCTTTGGTTATAATTTCAAAAAAGATGATCACTTTGCTAGTTTCAAGACCTATATAGCTAAAAGACATGATTGGGACTTAGATTCGAGTTGGCTACAGATGAGTCCCGGAATTGTTCCCGCAATTAACTTCATGGTTAAAATCTTCACAGAGCTTGGTGATAAAATCACTATTCAACAACCTGTTTACGCTCCTTTCAAAGAAGCCGTTCTTGCCCATAAAAGAGGTCTTTTAGTTAATAATCTCCTTGAGGAAAATGGCCAATATACCATTGATTTTGCTGATTTGGATAGGAAACTTGCTAAAAGTAAGATATTCATCTTCTGCTCACCTCATAATCCTGTGGGCAGAGTCTGGACCAAAACAGAGTTGTTAGAAATTGGCAGGTTATGTAAGAAACATAAGGTTTTAGTCTTTTCTGATGAAATTCATAATGATTTAGTTTATCCTGGTGCAAAACATATCTCCTTAGCCTCATTAGAAGATTTCTCTGATTTTACGATTACCATGATGTCTCCTGCTAAAACATATAATATAGCCGGACTCCAGGCTTCTGTGATAATTGCTCCTAATCCTGTTTTATTCGATAAAATCAGAAAATATCTCTTTGATATTCATGTTTATGGCTCTAATGCTTTAGGTACTATCGCCTTTCAAGCTGCCTATCAATATGGTCAAGAGTGGTTAGAAGACTTACTTATCTATCTGCAAGGAAATCGGGATTATATTTATGATAGAATATCAGAGATATCTGCTGTCAAGATGGTCAAAGCCCAAGCTACTTATCTTGCTTGGTTAGATTTTAGAGAAACAAAACTTAATGATCAAGAACTTGCTGATTTCTGTATCAACAAAGCTAATCTTGCTCTTAATGCCGGTGTTTCCTTTGGAAGCAAAGGATCAGGATTTATGAGACTTAATTTCGCTTGCCCTCGCTCAATCTTAGTTCAAGCTATGGATAATCTCGCGCAAGCTTTAAAGGAGCTTTAGCCTTATGTTAAAAGATAAAATAATCGCTCTTTATGCTAATCCCGAATATAATAGAGACCAGGCACTTGCCATTTTTTCTGAATTCCTTAACCTTTTAAACTTAGGAGAAATCAGAGCTGCTGAGAAGATAGGGGAGAGCTGGGTCGTCAATGAATGGGTTAAAAAGGGGATTTTAGCTGGTTTCCGTTTAGGTGAAATTATAAACATGCCTTATTCAGATAATAAGAATTTTACTGATAAAAGTACCTATCCCGAAAAAGTAATTATAGCTTCAAGTGGGATTCGCATAGTCCCTGGTGGTTCCTCAGTGAGAACTGGTGCTTATATTGCTCAAGGAGTTACTATGATGCCCCCTGCTTACGTCAATGTTGGTGCTTATGTAGCCAATGGTTCTATGATAGATTCTCATGCCTTGGTAGGTTCCTGTGCCCAAATTGGAAAGAGAGTGCATCTCTCAGCAGGAGCTATGATCGGAGGAGTCTTAGAACCAATTAATGCAAGACCTGTTATTGTAGAAGATGATGCCTTCATCGGGGGTAATAGTGGTATCTACGAAGGGGTCCTAATTAAAGAAAGAGCTATTATAGCTCCGGGAACTATTATTACTAAAGGAACACCTGTTTTCGATGCTGTTAATAATAAGTATTTAGACTTTGAAAGTTCGCCAATAATCCCGGAAAATGCAGTTGTCGTACCCGGCAGTAGACCCCTCAAATCAAACCCTGATTTTCACTTGTACTGTCCAATCATTGTGAAATATCGCGATGATAAAAGCTCTGCATCTGTGGAATTGGAATCTTTACTAAGATAAAAAAAGAGAGACTACTATGGAAAAATCAGTCATAAGACAAATCTTTGATTCTGCCCAACCTAACTCAGTGAACTTAGGCTTAGGTGAACTTCAATTCCCTATGCCGGAATATCTTCATAGTCATGCTGTGAAAATTCTCTTTGATGAAGATATTCGCTATACTCCCAATGCCGGATTAATCAACTCCAGACAAGCAATTGCCACAAACTATAAAAATGCAAGTCCAAACCAAGTTATTATCACCAATGGTGCTCAAGAAGCTCTTTATGCTACTCTTAAAACCATCCTAAATCCTGGAGACGAGATTCTCTTACCAGACCCGGGTTTTTCCGCTTATGCCTCAATAGTAAAAATGCTGGGTGCTCTTCCAAAATTCTATCTTCTAGACGAAAGACGTAACTTTGCCCTGGATAACGATTCTCTTTTCTCACAAGTTACGCCTAAAACTAAAGCGATTCTGATTAATACTCCAGGAAACCCAAGCGGTACTGCTCTATCAGCAAATGAACTCAATACCATTGCGAATTGTTGTCGTTTAAATAACCTCTTTCTGATTTCTGATGAAATATATCAAGCACTCTACCTCGAAAAATCACCACCTACCGCTTATGATTTCTATGATAAGACTATTATTATCTCAGGACTTTCCAAATCGCACTGTATGACAGGTTGGAGAATAGGTTGGGCTCTAGCTCCACTAGATCTGGCTCAGCAAATTAATGTTACTCATCAATACTTAACCACTTGCGCTAATTACTTGGGACAAAGACTCTGTCAATATGCCTTTAATGACCAAGCTACTCAATATCAAAGAGAACTTAGAGCTAAACTAAGACTTAATTATCGGCTTTTCCACGATATCATGTCCAATATTGCTATCAATAGATCAGATTCTGCCCCCTATATATTTATTAATATCCTCCAAGATGGATTCGAGTTTGCTAAAAAAATGCTAGATTATAAAGTTATTGTGATTCCTGGCCTTGCTTTCTCACAAAGACTTACCAACTGGATTAGAATCTCTTATGCACTCCCTGAAGAGGATCTTATTATCGGTGCGGAAATACTAAAAAAGAACTTATATCGCTGATGGTAAAAAAGACTAGGAGAGGGAGGTGGAATTTTTTCACCACAAAGGCACAAAGAACACAAAAAAAAGAAAAAAAAGGATTAGCCACCGAAAACACTGAATACACCTAAAATTTAGGGAGAAGACCTCTTCTGCCGGACCGCGGGCACCCTTGCCCGCACTCTGAACAAGGTGAACAGAGAAAGGGAGAATATTTTACCACAAAGGCACAAAGAACACAAAAAAAAGATTAGCTACCGAAAACACTGAATACCTGACAACTAGTGGCATGGAGTGGAAGCACCCCTGCTTCCACAACCAAGCTTCCAGCTTGGCCAATCATAAATCCCCCAAGGGGGATAAATAGGGTTCTCTCAATTAGAGTGGTAAGAAAATTGGAGGATCTAAGAAAAAGAATCTATATTGTAAACATTAATATAAAAGAAGTTATCAAAAATTATCTTTGCTCTTTATCTGAAAGCAGACTGAAATTCACATTTTCCAAAGTGCCACAAATAGGCTTGTCAAAAGGGTTTGCCTAGTGATGCCTTTGAGTATCTCGATGAATCATCGGGATTTCATCGAGATACTCAAAGGAATGACTAAGGTTTCCCTAGGAGAAGACTAAGGACTATGATATCATTATTGTAAATTATATTTCAAAAAATAACTAAGGTATTTTTATTAAGTTCCCAGACTACTTGAGAGAGAGCCGTTTGTTCTTAACTGTTACAGTGTCTTTAAACCCAAATGGTGCAGTAGAACTTTGATGAAGAGTGCTAGATTCTTTTAGCAAAATAAGTTACAGAATTTGAAGGCATATAATATATATATTCCTGAAAATTATG
>JAEKNW010000275.1 GCA_016838885.1 Candidatus Cloacimonadota bacterium | reverse complement strand
CTTTCATATTGTCTCCTAGAATTTCATTTATTTCTATCTAGGAAACTGTACCAGATTAAACTTCCAAATCTGTACCATTTTAAACTTCTATTGACACTTCGAACCCTGCCTATTATATTTGCATCCCTTCGGGATTTAAGAGGCCCTGTTAAAATATTAATGATATTGTCCTGCATGCAAGCAATAAGTCAATTCCAAAAGTATAGGGTAATAAATAACAAGTGTGCATTAATTGAGCCCTTTGAAAAATTAAAGTATTGAATATGAATTAGTTAATTTGAACAGTATCATAATGATTGTTTATTGGTAACAAAGCCTCTTCTGTCGGACGGTGGAGATTCTCTCCGCCCCAAGCTGAAAGCTTGTTAGTATTAAGAACCCTTATTCCCCCTTTTTTTTACTCCGTGGATGTAGGTCATTAACAGTTCTTGTTAAATCTGTGAGGGAGACATGGGTATAGATTTCGGTTGTTGAGAGATTGGCATGACCCAGCATCTCCTGAATAGCTCTTAAATCAGCTCCATTACTAAGCATGTGGGTTGCAAAAGTATGCCTTAGGGTATGGGGAGAGTATCCTTTCTTCTGTCCGACAAGCTGTAAATATTGACTAAGTATAGCTTTTAATTCTAATCTATCAAGAGGTTTTCCAGATTTCGAGAGGAAGAGGATATTACCGCTAAATTTTGAAAGAAAAGTTCCCCTGATAGAGAGGTAGTTTTGAATAGCTTCAATGGCTTTTCTTCCAACTGGGATTAACCGGGTTTTATCGCCTTTACCATGCACTTTGATGATTTTTTCAGTAAAGTCAATACTTGTTAGAGTGAGTATAATTAATTCTGTGATTCTTAGTCCTGAAGAATAAAATAACTCTAGAATAGCTAAATTTCGGACCCCGAATTTAGATGATAAATCAGGAAGTGAGAGAAGAAGTTCCATATCTTTTTCAGAGAAAAAGCGGGGGATTTTCTTTTCAAATTTGGGGTTTTTCATGGTTAAAGTAGGATTAGAGGTCATAAGTTTGTTGATTACACAATACTTAAAGAAGCCTTTGAGAGCAGTTAGTTTCCTTGATATTGAGCGATTGGAGTTATTTAAACTTTCATAAAGATAACCCATAAAATCACGAATTATATGGCGATCAATTTCTTCAATGGTAATAGTCTCATATTTGAGGTTAAGAAAATCAACAAATTGTAAGAGATCTCTTTGGTAGGACTCAAGTGTATTGCTACTTTTACCCAGAGCTTTAAGATATTTCAAATATTCAAGAGCATGTTCTTTCAAATTCATTAATTAGACCTCTTTGAGTTAAAGAAAAGCCGAATTGCTTCGGCTTTCTCGGATGTGATTTAGATATATGAGAGGAGGATAAATTGTTAGAACTCGTTATAGCCCTCAGGCTTATTCATAGTCCTAAACAAGTTATCAACACAGTCAATGTATTTTTCCTTACTAATCTCTACTAATCCATGTCTAACAGCCGTCTTAAATGAAAGAGCTCCCCTCATAATAGAAGAGAATCGTGCCAGGTTCATTTTTATAGTTAAATCTGTCTTTAGTTCACTCGTAACAAATATTTTATTATGGAAATCATAAGTCAATATAAATTTTTCATTTTTTGG
Organism: Candidatus Cloacimonadota bacterium; assembly: GCA_016838885.1. Taxonomy (GTDB): domain Bacteria; phylum Cloacimonadota; class Cloacimonadia; order Cloacimonadales; family JAFGVF01; genus JAEKNW01. Next base: position 1,665 of record JAEKNW010000275.1, on the reverse strand, counting down.
AGATAGTTCATTTTCAAGTTCAAATCTGATAATTATTTCCGCTTTACTAAAAGTATCAGATGCCAATTGTTCAAAGAACATTTTTGGTTCAGCAATTTTGTACATCAAGCCAGTTTTCTCAACACTAATATTCTGATGAATCGGGTGATGATAGAGTTTTGTTTCATTTGTTGGATTTCCTACATAATGATAAAAATCTTGATCATAAGTTGTGTATTGGATTCTCTTTACTTGGTCTGACTGTGTATTTAGAAAAGTGGACAACTGTCTCCAAACATCAACACGTTTAAATTGCATCTCTTTAATGATTAAATCAAAACTCCCTTTATCATGTGGAAGTCGTTCGGAGAAATAGAAGAAAAGATATCCGCTTATATCATTATTTTCTCTATGAATAAGGCATCTCATTTTGGGGTTGCTCAACCAACCTTCAAACTCTCTTTCTTCTCTTAACATAGCTCCATGCAGACTCATAACTTGCTGATTATAAAAATTGGTTATTTCTGATAAATTAGCTTCATTTGCATACTCTAACTTATCTGTCTTGGGAAATCTTGAAAACTGCTGAGCTTCAATAGAATAGCTGTGTAAAGTAGAACCAAAGCCAAACCCCATCTTGTGATAGAAATCTGGTCTGAAAGGATACAAAACTAATAAAGAAGTCCCTCTTTCTAAATAATAATCCTCATAGAATTCAATCATCTCTTTGCAAATCTTCTCCTTTTTGTGAAGAAGGTCAACAGCAACCATCCCAATACCTCCGGCAGAAATAAACTTCCCCCGATAATTCATAGTAAAATTATTTGTTACAAAAACACTAACTTGTTGTGTCCCAATAAATCCTCCCCAGAATTCACGTGAACCAAAATTGTTTCTTATCTTATCAAACCAAGCAAAAGCTTTGTCTTTAGGTAAACTCATATCAGGATAGGAATTACTTAATATTTTATATGTCTTTTCATAATCTACATCGTGAATTTTTCTAATTTCTAATTTCATTTTTTTCCTCTCTTATGCTTTTTGGGCAATTATAAGTATACTTCTTGCAGGTGAATATCCATGTTGATCTAGATGAACTAATATCGTATCAGTTTTTTCAAGGAAGGAGCTAGGGGCTTGATTTTGTTCTGCTCTCATCTTTGTATTAGTAATAGTTTGCCTATAGTTTCTGACCAAATTTTCATCCTTAGGATTGGGAATAGCATGATCATATATATCTTGATGGATGATCTTAAAGCCATTTTCAGTAACTAAATTGCGCAATTTTTCAGATGTGTAAGTGTAATCATGAAATCTATTCATCATTTTATCTAAATCAGCAAACCAATGATGGATCATTATATGTGATTGCTGAGCAGGAGATTGCCCTTCATCACTACACATTTCATTAATAATCAAATATCCGCAATCAGCTAAAACTCTGCTTGCTTCTGCTAATACTGAGGGAATATTCTCGAAATGATGTAATGAGTTATTTATTGTTATTCCCTCAAATAAATTAGATGCAAAAGGTAAATCCTTGGCATCAGATTTCTGAAAAGAAACTCTTGGATCTGTGAAGTTTTTAAGGCTCTCTCTCAAGTAGAGTGGGTAGCTGACAAATTTAAGTATCCAAATGCTTGCAAAACCTTTAACCTGAAATACACAAAATCTTTATAACCATAA
>JAEKNW010000274.1 GCA_016838885.1 Candidatus Cloacimonadota bacterium | reverse complement strand
GCAGATTCTTTTAGCAAAATAACTTACAGAATTCGAACGCATATAATATATATATTCGGGAGAATTATGGAAGTTACTTTTGCAAAAGAATATAGTGCTGTTCTCAAAGATCTACTGCATTATTTGGGTTTAATCATTCAACAAGTATAATAAAAAACTCCGCCTTAAGCAAATTTAGTATTATTTTTTTTATTTGACATATATATCTAATATTTTTGAATATGTAATTAGTGATATTAATAAGAAAAAGATACTGCATTATTAAGATTAACACGAATGGTTCAGTATAGCTTTAGAGAAGATTGCAAAAGAATATAGTGCTATTCTCAAAGAGATACTGTATTATTTGGGTTTAAGGATAAAGGATGAAAAAAATACTGATTATTGATGATAATAAGGATATTCATGTAGTTCTCGAGGGCTTGTTAAGCATGAATAAAAATGTTTCTATATTTCATGCTTATAATGGTATGGAAGGATATCAGAAATTACAGGTGCTTAAACCTGATCTTACCATCTTAGATAATCAAATGCCGGTTATGTCCGGATTTGAGTTATTGGAAAAATTGCACAGAGAGAACAAGCGTTATCCTATCATCTTGCTAACAGCTTTCGGGCAGATATCTGACGCTGTCCAAGCAATAAAATTAGGAGCAATTGATTACCTGACAAAACCATTTGAAGATGAACAGTTTAATCTAATCATAAATAAAGCTCTTAAGATAGGTAGTTTAAAGAATCGTTCCGCGCACAATGATATCTCTTTGGAACATGCGAATAATAACCAGGAAAAATATAAGATTATTGGTAAAAGTAAGATTTTTCAGGATTTACTCAAGCACGCTCTTTTAGTAGCACCTACGGATATCAATGTTATTATCAATGGTAATAATGGAACAGGCAAAGAAGAGATAGCTAAATATATTCATTATAATAGCCAACGAAGTAACAGGCCTTTCATCGCCGTTGATTGTGGGGCAATTCCTGATAATCTATTTGAAAGAGAGATTTTTGGGGCTGTCAAAGGTGCTTATACCGGAGCAGATAGAGATACCCCCGGATTCCTTGAAGCTGCCAATGGAGGGACTATTTTCTTAGATGAGATAGGAAACTTAAGTACTTCTGCTCAAACTTCGATGCTCAGAGTTCTGGAAAACAGAGTCTATCGCAAAGTTGGGGGAATTGAAGAGATAAACCTTGATGTGAGGTTAATATCAGCCACTAATGCCAAACTGTTTGAAGAAGTGGCTAAGGGGAACTTTCGGGAAGATCTCTTTCATAGGGTCAATGGATTTGATTTAACTGTTCCTGACTTGAAAGAGAGAAAAGAGGATATTCCTCTATTAATAAACTATTTTATAACTAAATTCAATGGAGAACTAAAACGTAATGTCCAAAATGTTTCTCCTGAAGCTATGGATATCTTAGTTAATCACAGCTGGACCGGTAATATTAGAGAGTTGATTAACACAATTCAAAAAGCTGTACTTCTATGTCCGGATCATAAGCTTGATAAAAAACACTTATCTATCACACCTGCAGAAGTTAACATCGATTTTAAAGAAGAAAGTGATTTAATTAACAATATCATTAATCAATCAATCTCCATTAGTAAAAAGATTGATTTGTTTGAAAGAGAAATTATCAAATATGCTGTAGAAACTAACCATGGAAACAAAACATCAGCAGCCAATTGGTTGAAAATTAGCAGAAAAACTCTCTATGAAAAGCTGAAAAAATTTGGAATGTTTGGAGGGTAAATTTAAGTACCCCTATTAAATAGTTTGACGGATTTACAGGCAAATATTTAATGACACTAATACAATATTATTAATTCTCACCTAGAATAATAATTTTCAAAAGGGTAAAAAATTCCAACAGATTATATTTTATCCCGAATGATACAGTAGAATTTTATGGAAGAGTGCAGAGAATATAGTGCTATTCACAAAGGTCTACTACCTTATTTGGGTTTATATAAAGTATCGTTTTATTGGAGTATTTATTAATGATAAAATAATTTAAGTGTTTATGATTTTCATAGTTCCCAAATTAAGCTCGGATAGTGCTATTCACAAAGGTATTGCGCATTATTAGGGTAAATACAATGGAAGGTATTCAAGATATAACACTAAACCAATCAAAGAAGGTAAAATATTTATGAGTGATACATTCACAGGGATATTAATCAAAAGAAAGCCGGTTTCAAAAATAGTTACTCCGGAAGATATAAATAATAGAAATCCAGTCACTATTTCCAGTAAAATGGTAAATAAACTAAAGCTGGAACATGGCTTAAGAATGACTGTTACTTACAAGACTGTTAAGGGTGTCAAGGTTGTGGATGAAATCCTAGAGATCTGCGGCAAAGCCCCGGAAGTATATTATGAAAGAAGAGAACTTTCAAGCTATACTGTAATTAATCCGGAAGATAAATTCTCTTTTCACGAAAGTTCTTTCAATTCGCTAAGACTAATCGATAAGTTTGCTCCTATAGCCAGAGGATCACGGGCTTTAATAGTCTCACCTCCACGTTCCGGAAAAACTACTCTTCTGAAAGAGTTAGCCCAAGATATTAAGAAAAACTATCCTAACGTACTCCCGGTTGTCGTCTTGGTTGATGAACGTCCTGAGGAGATTACTGATTTTAGGAGAGAAACTGATGGTATAGTCTTAGCCAGTAGCAATGACCAAAACCTGGGAGCTCATGTTTTTATTACTTCCTTAGCAATGAGTATTGCCAAAAATGAACTTGAATGTGGAAATGAAGTTGTCTTCTTAGTAGATAGCTTAACCAGAATTGGTAGGGTATATAACCTTAACCATAAAGGTAATGGTAAAGTCATGAGTGGTGGTATTACTGCCGGAGCTCTAGAAATACCCCGTAAATTCTTTGGCTTAGCCCGTAATATAGAAAATGGTGGCTCTCTTTCAATCATTGCCACTATCTTAGTTGATACAGGCTCAAGAATGGACCAACTTATCTTCGAAGAATTTAAAGGGACAGGTAACTGTGAGATTATCCTTGATAGAGAAATCGCTGATAATAGAATTTTCCCCGCGATTGATATTCTACATAGTGGTACTAGAAGAGATGAACTCTTTTATGAAGCAGAAGAGTATGAAAAAATCAATGAATATAGACGTAAACTCCTCCAAAAAGATAAAGTTTCCGCAATTAAGGACGCAATTAATACTGTCGAAAATGATGAGTTCTAAAACTCTACTGCAGTATTCAGGTTAAACCCAAATAATGCAGTAGATCTTTGAGAATAGCACTATATTCTTTTGCAAAAGTAACTTCCGTAATTCTCAGGAATATATATATTATATGCCTTCAAA
>JAEKNW010000273.1 GCA_016838885.1 Candidatus Cloacimonadota bacterium | reverse complement strand
CTGCCTATTATATTTTCATCCCTTCGGGATTTAATACTAACAAGCTTACAGCTTGGGGCGGAGAGAATCTCCACCGTCCGACAGAAGAGGCTTTGTTACTAATAAGCAATCATTATAAAATGTTAAGAAAACCTTAAGATGGGCAATATTATCGACTTCTTTAAGGATAAGCTATTAGGGAAGGTGGTTTGATGATTGAATAGACTCCTTTACTCCAAAATATAATAATTCAGAAAATAATTGACAAGAATTTGATAACTTGGATAATTTAGTTTATGAGGTGAATAATATGAATAAAGAAGAAAATGAAGAGTTAAAAAAGTTCCATAATTACATGGCAATTAAGCTGTTTAACGATACTTGGGAGCTTCTTGATAAAAGTGATAGAAGTCCAGAAGAAGATATGTTAATGATTCATACTGCCCATGCATCTCTCTTTCATTGGTTGCAATTCGGCCAAGCTAAAAACTTCTCTATCGGCGAGTGGCAGATTTCAAGAGTCTATGCTGACTTGAATATGGGAGAGTCAGCACTCAAACACGGATTAGCAAATGTCGATTTATGTCTCAAAAACAAATTAACCGGCTTCGAATTAGGTTATGCTTACGAGTCTGTAGCTCGAGCATATAAAATATTAGCTAATGAAACAGAAAAAGAAAGATATCTTAAAAAAGCAAACTCTGAGGCTGAGCTAATCTCAGATGCTGAAGAAAAAGAATATTTAATTAGCGATTTAAAAACTATATAAAAAAGGAGATTAAAATGAAGAAATTACTTATTTTAATGCTTGTATTAAGTTTAGGCTTAATGTTTATCGGTTGTAGTGATGATGATGATGATAACACTCCTGCTGTTACCAGAGTTTCTATTAAAAACTCAACTAGTGCTGATATCCAAGTTCTTATTGACGATGTTGATGGTACAATAACTGCCGGCGAAACTTGGAGCTATACTTTCAATAGTGAAATGTTTGTTAACGAAGATGAAATTCCTGTAGATTATACTGTTACAGGATTATATGTTGCCACAACAGAAAGAACGGTAACTGTTTTGAAAAACCAAACTACACCTGTAGATATAGTAGCTGAAGGTGGAATTATAACTTTAAGAAATGATTATTACTTCGCTATCGACGATGTTAGAATTTACACTAACAATGCTAATACAGGAGCTAATCTTATTTCTACACCATTAGCAACAGGTGATTCTATTGTTGTATTGAAGGATGCTGCTACATATACTATCCAAATCAGACTTTCAACTGAAGAAATTGAATTCATGAACAATGTACAAGTAACTGATAATCAAACTACAAGTGTTGTTTATGATAAACATGTATTCTCTGCTACAAATAATACCGCAAGTGGGATTAGCTACAGATTAGATAATGAATCTTTAAGTACTATTGCTGCTTCTGAATCAATCGAAAGAGAACTCGGTGAAGATTTTGCAGATGCTGTTGAATTTTACTATAATGGATTATATATATTTGACCAAACTATCAACCTTGATTTTGATGCACAATCTTACTATCACTTTGATTTAGATGCTCAAGGTGGAGCTATATTTGTTGTAAATAACACATCTGATAACATTACAGAAGTATATATTTCTCCATCATCATCTTCTTCTTGGGGTCCTGATTATATGCCAAGTACTATTACTCCTGGAAACCAATTTGCTTGGACAGTTCAAGAAGGTCTATGGGATGTTAAGATTGTTGATGATGCCGGTTTTGAAGCTGAAATTTATGAAATCCAAATTAATCTAAATGAATCTGAATATGTTGATTATGGAGACGATAAAAAAACACGCAAAACATCTACAAGTTTAAAAAACAAAGCTCACTATAATTTCCCTCTTGGTGGAACAAAAGTAGAAGCTAATTAATCTTAATTAACTAAATAAAGTAAAAATATAAAGGGTTGCTTCGGTAACCCTTTTTCTATTGGGAAGGGGAAAAATGAATCTGCACTCATCCCTAAAATTCTACTGCACCATTTGGGGTTAAAGATTCATTATTGGAAATACTGTCGATTTTCCCAAGCTTACAGCTTAGGGCGGACAGGATGTCCACCGTCCGACAGAAGAGGTTTGCATCCCGTACCTACAAAGGTTTCGCTCCTCTGGAGCTTGTTTCCAAGCTTTCAGCTTAGGGCGGACAGGATGTCCACCGTCCGACAGAAGAGGTTTGCATCCCGTTTCTACAAAGGTTTCGCTCCTCTGGAGCTTGTTTCCAAGCTTACAGCTTGGGGCGGACAGGATGTCCACCGTCCGACAGAAGAGGTTTGCATCCCGTATCTACAAAGGTTTCTTTTCTTAGTAACTTATTGGATAATACTTCATCCCTTGAGTCTTCTCTAAAGTTTTGTATCACAAACATTTCAACAAATCAAAAAATCAACGATTCAACGATTCAACCATTAAATAATTAAATCATCAATTATACATTAATAATTATCTCACCAATTCCAGCAGCCCGAAGAAGTGGCAAATGGTCCCACCCAATACAAAGATGTGCCAAATAGGGTGGTGATAGGGAAGTTTTTTCCATGCATAGAATACTACACCTAGAGAATATGAAACACCTCCGATGGCTAACCAGAGGAAGAGAGAGGTTGGAAGAATCTTCATCATCCAATAGAGGAAGCCTAGAAAAAGCCAACCCATAGCCAAGTAGATGGAGTTGGTGATATTACTTGATTTTCCTTTGGTAAGACATTGCATTAGGATTCCGATAATGGTAATTCCCCAGATAATGCCAAAAATAGTCCAGCCTAAAGCATTTCTCATGGCGAAGGTGATTGGGGTATAAGTCCCGGCAATTAGCAGATAGATAGCAGATTGATCGAAGATAGAAAAGAGAGCTTTGGCTTTTCGATGGGTGATACTATGGAATAGGGTAGAGGAGAGATAAAGAGAAATTGAGCCAAATCCATAGAGAGCATAGCCGACAACCATAATCGGTTGGTCAACTAAGACTGCTTTAGAAATAAGAACTACTACTCCTGCAATAGCTAAGAACATCCCTAAGCCATGAACAATACTAGAAAATATCTCTTCACCTATTGTCTGGTGTCCGGAAATTGGGTTTTCTTCATACATAAAATTCACCTCAGATTTTTAACCCAAATAATGCAGTAGATCTTTGAGAATAGCACTATATTCTTTCTTGTGTTGACGTAGCTTTAGCGAAGTAGAAAGCTATGTAGAATGTATTAGCGAAGTATTACTAAAGCTCTACTGCATCATCCGGGTTTAAGTTAAATCAATTATAGTATCTAAATTTAGATGTTTTGTTAGGATGTCAAGCATAATCCCAAATAATGCAGTAGACCTTTGTGAATAGCACTATATTCTTCTGCAAAAGTAAGCTACATAATTTTCATGAATATATATGTTATATGCCTTCAAATTCTGTAACTTATTTTGCTAG
>JAEKNW010000272.1 GCA_016838885.1 Candidatus Cloacimonadota bacterium | reverse complement strand
ATATTTGATGTAAGATTCTTCTGTCGGACGGTGGAGATTCTCTCCGCCTTAAGCGAAGCTTGGAAATTGTAATGAATAACCAAGCTGATAGCTGGCAGCATGTTGCAATCCCAGACCGCCACTACGGGTTTAACCCAAATAATGCATTATTCATAAGGATCGAGTTCAAGTCTGGTGGAAAAAATATAGGAAAATGAGAATATTTCACTAATATAGTAATTCATCATATATCCCTGAAAGCTTTTTCCGTTTAGAGGCTTGGCTTCCTGCTTGTTATTCTTTTTCCAGATAGAAATCAAGGAGAGAAAATAGTCTTTCTTGATCGATAGGTTTAGTTATAAAATCATTAATCCCGGCATCAATACATTTTTGTGTTTCCTCTTTAGTAGCACCAGCGGTGAGGGCGATGATAGGAGTATAATGATCGCTACTTTCTTCGTGACGTCGGATTATACGAGTAGCTTCCAAGCCGTCCATAACAGGCATTTGGACATCCATGAGGATAAGATTGAAGTTTTCTTGATGGCAAAGAGCGACAGCTTCTTGTCCATTAGCCACAGAAGAAACAAGTGCATTAGGGATAATTTTCTTAATAATGGTTTTGATCAAGACTAGGTTTATTTCGACATCTTCTGCAATAAGAATTTTTTGAGTTCCCTTATGAGCAAGGTTAGCTATAAGATTAAATTGATTTATTTTAGAAGAAGTTGAGTCAACTTTATAATTTTGATATTCGGTAGTAATGGTGAAAGAGAATGCGCTTCCCTGACCAGGAGTACTCTCTATGTCAATTTTGCTTCCCATTTTATGAAGGAGGAGGTTTGAGATGGTAAGTCCGAGTCCGGTACCACCGTATTTTCTAGTGATAGAGCTATCAGCTTGAGAGAAGGCAGAGAAGAGTTTCTCTTGATGATTAAGTGGGATTCCGATCCCTGTATCGATAACTGAGAAATTAATTTTTCCTGAGTTTTCATCGATAGAAGTGAAATCTACTTTTAGTTTAACATGGCCTTTCTCAGTAAATTTGATAGCGTTATTAAGAAGGTTAATCAGCACTTGTTTAAGCCTGGTAGGGTCAGTCTTAATAGCATTTGGTAGTTGAGAATCAATATCGAGAGTAAATTTAATATTTTTCTTTTGGGCTTGATATTTGAGAATATCCGTAGTCTCTTGGATAATTGTATGAATATCAGTGAAAAGAATATCCAGTTCCAGTTTACCTGCTTCAATTTTTGAGAAATCCAGAATATCATTTATAATGGCAAGTAGAGCTTTGCCTGAAACATTAGTATTATGAGCATATTGCTGTTGTTCTGAGTTGAGATTGCTACTTAGTAAGAGGTCAGTAAAACCAATAACCCCATTAAGAGGGGTTCTAATTTCGTGGCTCATATTAGCTAAGAATTCGGATTTAGCCTGACTGGCTTGTTTAGCTTGAATAGTAGCCTCACGAAGTGAATCTTGCACCCTGTTTTTCTCAGCTTCGATTTCATTTCTAATATAGATATCACCAATAATGTTAGCAACTATTTGAAGCAGTTCAATATCTTCATCAGGCAGGTGAAGAGTCCATTTAGTAGAATCAAAGCCAAAGTAACCAAACAAATTATTATTTCTAATGATGGGCATATATAAGCCAGATTTCAGGTTGAGATTATCGAAGAATTTCCGTTCAGGTGAACCAGGCTCTAAGTTTTCAACATCTTTAACATGGAATTTTTCTCGATTTGCAATAATTTGTGTAGCAAAAGGGAACTCCTTTATGTTAACCTGATTAAGAACATCTTTAGAAGAGATTATACCCGAAGCGCACCATTCATAAGAATAGCTTAAGTAATCTTTATTTTCTGAAAATTCTAAGATAAAGGTATGGTCAGCACTAAGTTGCTCTCCTAACTTTTCCAGCATCATTTGGAATTTAGCTTGATAATTGGTAAGATTTACATCGATAAGATTGGCTGAAATATGGGCAATAGCTTGTTGGAATTGATTTTGATAATGCACTCTAAGTTCGGCATTTTTCCGTAGGGTAATATCCGTACCGCTACCTTGAAAACCTATCACCTGACCATCTTCATTCACTTTTGGTAAACCACTGGTAAGAAACCAGATAGCTTGTCCATCTTTATGTAAAATGAGATTTTCATAATTTGAAAGTGTTTTTTGTTCTCTAATTATAGAAAATACTTCTTCTGTAAGTTTTTCTCGTTTTTCTTCAGGGAATAAATCATAGAAGTGTTTCTTACCAGCAATCTCCTCTTTATCATAACCTAGAATCTTCTTAACATTAGGGCTAATATAAGTATATAGACCATCTGCATCAATTTCCCAATTGATAGTTCTGCTCTGATTCATGATAGCTTCATAACGCCCAATAGCTTTTTTGAGCTGAAGTTCTGTTCTCTTTTTATCAGAAATATCTCGGTTCACGTAAAGAATTGCGTAAGGATTACCCTCATTATCTTTTATAATCTCTGCATTTGATTCAGAATAGAAGGATCTACCACTTCTACGAACCATTTTGTATTCTGCAAATCCTGTCAAAGTCCCTTCCATCATAAGTTTGATGTTATTCATAGCTTTTTCATGATGAGAAGGATGAACAAAATTGAGGATGTTCTTGCCAATAATCTCATTCTTGGAAGAATAACCCCACATTTGAATTGACTCTTTGGAAACATAGGTAATCATTCCGTTTAAATCAGAGATAGACAAACCGTCCGGAATTGCCTGAATGATAGCTCGCTGTTTCTCTTCCCCTGCTTTGATTACAGCATTAAGTTTTCTCAGTTTCCTGTTCCAAAAATAGAGGGCAAGAGTTATTAGAAGTACTAATGAAGAGATAGTAATAATGAGAGGATAGTTAAGAGGAGTTTCCATATTGAGTGAAACAAACTTATTAATAATTGCTTCTTTTTCATGGAAGGTGATTGTCCGAATACCCTTATTAAGGATATCTACAAGGATTGGTTCAGATTTAAGCACACCCATCCTAATATGATTGGAATAGCCGGGAACTTGGTTATTAATTTTAAGATTAGCAAATCCTTCTTTTCTAATCAAATAAGCAGTCATAAGTTGCGATCTAATTGTTAAATCTGCTTGTCCTGAATCAACAGCTTGTAGGCATTCTAATTCTGTATCCCGATAGATTATTTTTAGGTTATGAAAGTCTCTACGTGCCCATTCATCTACCATAGTATTAGGAATGGTTACAAGAGTTTTATCTTTTAACTTAGTAATATCACTAATAGGAGGAAAATTATTTTTGGTAACAGCCACATTAGGTTCGATCATGATTGGATCAGTGAAATATAACCATTCATCACGATATTCTGTCTTATTTAGAGCAGGAATAAGAGGAAAGTCTCCTTGACGTGATCTAGCAAGAGTCTCTGTCCAATCTTGAGTCTTAACAAGTTCAAATGTTATACCCAGTCTTTCTTCCAGAAGCTTAAGAATTTCAGGTATAATCCCATTATAATTACCCTTCTGGTCAACATACTCCAAGGGATACCAATCAGGATCAACTCCCATCTTGATGCTTCCTAATTGCTTTAAATACTCTTGTTCTGCTACAGATAGCTCAATTTCTACACCATTGTTAAAAGCGAAAGTTGATAAACTCATCACTAAAAGAAGGGTAATAATAAGATACTTCATCTACTTACCTATGCCTTGATTATTTTTACCGAGAATAGCATTCCCAAGCAACCATATATATTGATTATTGGTATTTTTGTCCATATTTTTCTTCTCTCCATCTGACTTTATTGGATAAACTATTCCTTGAAGATAGCCTTGAGTTCAGGATTATTAGGGTCTAGCTCTTTGGCTTTACGCCAATTACGAACTGCTAAATCTTGTTTTCCTTGCCGATAATAGATTGATCCCAGTTTAATATAAGCTAAAGCCATATCTGGAGCAAGCCTAATTGCTTTTCTACACTCTTCAGCAGCATCTTCTAATTCACTGTTATAGAAAAAGTTAGTAGCATTCATCAGATGAATCAAGGCTTGATTATTAGTTTTATAAGTCTCAATCTTTGTTTTAGCAACATCAAGCTCTTCTAGCTTCTTGATATAATCAGATTCTGACACTCCAACCATAACTTCCAAGGTATCAATCACATAAACAGTATCCCTAACTAATCTCTCTACATAAACAGTATCAATCATAATCTGAGGATTTGCTCTCTCTAGACTTGCTCTAACAGGAAGCTCAATGATAGAAGATTCAATCCTAGGTTGAACATGATTTTTTAAATCTTCTTCCCAAGAGTTCGAAGATCCTAACTGAAAACTCAAACCTAAGAAATGATTACCATAAGGGATCTCTAAATCATTAAAAACAGGATAACTAAAGCCATAGTCAAGGGATAATCTAAGACTTTTACTCTCAATCATCCGCTTGGAATTAAAAGGGTTCCTATATGATTTTACATAATTCTTCTCTACTAATCTAAAGCCAAATCCACAAGTTATATCATTATTATTTAAGCCTGCTCTGAGGGCGAAACTATCTAAAGGAAGATACTCACTACCAAAAGCATAGAAATATTCATTCTCTTCCAGAGTTGAGTTCTGAATAAGCTTAGAATCTAGCATCAAAGTTACCCGAGGAGAGAAATTAAGATTAAATCCAAGCCCATATTCCCGATTTAGCCTCTCTTCATTAGCAGAATCAAGTGCCAAATCAGCTCCTAAGATGTTCTTTGCTATCAAACCAACCCGGACATCATCGTTAATCTTGAAACTTGCACCTATATCCAAATCTAATCCTGATTGATTATTAGAGTTATTCATAAATAGTGGGTCGTTATGGGTGAATTCATTGTTCTGATAACCAACTTGATAATAGTTGAGATTTGCTCCCAAATTCATCATATTATTGAAGATTGAACTTCCCCAATGCAAGCCTGCCCGTAACTCTTGATAAATATTGGCAGAGAATACATCAGCAGAAATAGCTGTAGTCCCCAATGAAGCCAAGGGAAAACTAAAAGCAAAATAGTTAAAACTCAAATCATCATTCTCTAAATCATAAAGATAGATACGCGAATCTGTCAGAACTTCTATTTGCCTATAAGCTAAGAGGGAAGGATTATACACTGTAGCTGATAAATCTTCTGATGAAGCAATACCTGTCCTGCCCAAACTGAAGTTTCTAATCCCACCTTGCTCAAAATCAAAGCTTCTCAATGTGCCTACATTCAGTAGAAATATTACAAGTCCAAATATTATTAATTTTAATCTGTTCATCTTGCTACCCCTACTTAGCTACTGTAATAGTGTTACGATGAACATTATCACCGTAGGTTACCTGACATATATATATCCCGGCATTCACTGGTTTCTTATCGCTATTAAAACCATCCCATATTGCTACTTGATACTTTACTCCTAACTCATCCTCTTGAGCGATTAAGGTAGAAGAAAGATCAACAATCTCCTTTCCTGACCGACTAAAAATCTGGCACTTAACCCTATCTATAGTCGGGATGATTATTCTACTATGATCATTTATTCCATCAAAATTAAGAGAAATTATGTTGGGGATAACTTCCACCTTGTTCTTCTCTAAAGCTCTCTTAATGAAGAAATTATACTGCTGGCTTCTCTCAAGAGGAAGAGGCTGATTCTTATCCTTAGCTGATAAGGTTATCACTAAAGACTCTCCCGGATAATAAGTCTCATCAAGTTGATACTGAAGTATTACTCCCAAGGAATCAGGATTACTGTTATAGCTTGTTCTATCTAAATTATAATTCTCAATCTGACGTCCATTTAAAATGAAGCTGATTGTCTCTTCCTCAATCCCTACCCCCTTATCTAAAATAGCAACTTTCAGATAATCACCTAAGTCAATTTCATTACTTAAGGCAGGATTAAGCCAGACAAAATAAGGTGGAAACTCATCAGGTATAATACTGAAACTATAAGAGTCTTGGTAAATATTACCCACCATATCAGAGACACTTAACTCCACATTTACACTCTCACTTTCATAAAATCCGGCTGTGCTATACCAGACCTCCAATCTCTTATCCCTTAATGAATCCTGATAAGTTGTAACATAATTTCCATTAATTTTCAAAGAAAAACTAGCTTTATCAATACCGGAAAGATCATCTTTTAGTGATATATAAAGATGGGAATTGGCATAGCCTGAACCACCATCTCCGGGAGATGCAAGCTCTAAATATGGTGGTTCAGTATCATTTTCTGTAGTAAAAGAATAAGATTTATTAGCTGTATTATTGTTGCTTGAAGTGTCCATAGCATAAATCTGAATCCTCACTATCTCTCCAAAACCAAAGCTTTCTTGAGGTTCATAGCTCAATCTGAAACCACTTCCTTCTTCATTGCCAATCTCCTGCAATTCATAGTCGGATATGGTAATATTATTTACCTTGAAAATAATAGAATTTGCATCAACCCCTGATTCTCTGTCCAATATCATTAGCGAAATCCCTGTATTTATTGGAATATCTGTACTATCCTCTGAAGGCTGTAATCCTGTAAAAAATGGAGGCTCTTGATCATCATCAACTACCGTAAAAGAGTAGTTATAGTTAGTTAGGGTATTCGGTGAAGACGCTAAATCACTAACACTCACCACAACATTTACTTGTTCTCCATAGGCAAAATCAAGACCTGAATAACTGACTTCATAAAAAAGAGTCTCGGGAATAAGACTTGTTTCCGGTTCAACTATTTGATTATTCACCTTCATCTCCAAACTCTCAATATCAACACCAATCCCATTATCATAAATCTCAAAGTAAATACCACTATTCACCGGAACTGCTTGAGAATTGGGTTCAGGATTAAAATTAACAAGATAAGGTGCTTCTAAATCAGGAGTAATTCTAAAATAATAGTTATTCTCATACATGTTTGCAGGTTCTTCCAAATCAGAACAGATTATATAAACATTCACCAGCTGATCAAATTCATAAGGATACTCTAACAGATAAAGAACATCAAAACCCTGGGTAATAGGGGCTATATTTAGTGCCTCAGAAACATCAATATCATCAATAGTTACTTGCAAGGAGTTTCGATCAACACCTGTTTTTGTATCAAATATCTTAAAACTAAGATTAGCATCAACAGGGATATTGATAGCCCCTTCAGCAGGATATAAATCTGCTATATAAGGCGCTTCTGTATCTAATGAAGTAGTAAAGGTGTAACTCTCAATGGGCATGGTATTTGCCGGTACTTCTAAATCACTAACTACTATTTCCACTGAAACTTCTCCCACCAACCTATCAGGAGGATTATAGATCACCCGGTAACCATTATTCAAACTGCTGATAGATATAGATTCACTTCCCACAATCTCATTCCCATTAATTAATATGGAAAGAGTGGAACCATCAACACCACTCAGTAAATCAAAAACATCGACTTTGAACTGCGTGTTTGTAGCATTATCTATACTAAACTTGGCAGGAAAATGATTAGCTGTATATGGTGCTTGATTATCCGGGATTACAGTGAATACAGAAGTAGTATCAATGCTGTTACTATTACTCGAAGCATCTTCAATATAAAAATAAAGCTCCCTTTCACCATAACTTAAAAGATTGTGTTCTAATGGATTATAATAGACCCTAAGTCTGCCATTTGGAAGCTGAGTAATCTCCGATTGAGGAAGTAAATTAACACCATCCAAAGTAAATACTAAGGAATTTTGATTAAGTGCAGATTCACTGTCAACGACTTCTACAAAGACAGGATTCGTTCTGGCAACCTCTTCCCCATAAGCAGGTTCTATGATTATTATACTAGGTGAAGATGTGTCCTGACCACAGATAAAAGAGTAATTGAAGGTAGCCATAACATTGGGATTCGGTGCTAAATCTTCACAATCTATCGAAACAAAAACCTCTTCATTAAAAGAGAAGTTGTCTGGGGGATTAATAATTATGGGATAATTGTTGGCTTGTCCTAGATACGAAAAATAAGGACTTCCTGAATAGTAGTTTGTTCCATTTACATTAACAACTACAGAAGAGATATTTACCCCTTCTCCTAAATCATAAACATTAAATTCAATATTGGTATCAACAGGTACTCCCTGTTCATTTGGAGCAGGTTCCCATTGATTGGTAAAAGGAGGATCAGTATCTTCTCGAGTAAAGAATCTATAATTTGTAGTTGGTATCTGCCAACCATCATCATCTGTTGCCTCAATGGCTATATTAATAATTTGGTTATATCCAAAATAACTTTCCGGAGCTATGGTAACTCTATAAAAATTACCGCTTCCACTATAAGAAAGATTATTACTGTCCATATCATAACTTGTCCCGGCTATATTGACACTCAAAGAACTCAAGTCAATCAGTTGGTCATCAGATAAAGAAAAAGCAATAGCTTGGTCAATGTCAACATTAGTTGCCCCATCAGTAGGCAAGAGATTCCAGACCCATGGAATACCTCCATAGATTGAATACACCTTCCCCTTATTATTACCGGCTTCAATTGAACCTAACCAAATATCTTGCTTATTATCATTATTGAAATCTGCAATATTTATTGAATTACCTAACTTTGCATTTACAGATTCTCCATGATAAACTTCATCAAATTCAATTAAGCCAAAATCATAGTTAGCCTGGAATTGAGTCCTACCATACAAAACATGAACTAATCCACTTTGACTTCCATTACTTGAATAAGCCATTGGAGAAGCAATAATGATATCTGCCGGAGTATCAGATTTCAAATTTCCTATTAGAAGTGTCTTACCAAATTCGTTATCTGTTATGGTTTGATTAATTATCCTAGAATTAGAATTCTCACTATTTAAACTAATCTCTTCAGCTAAACTATTACTTCCCAAAAGAAGAAAAACTATGTTTGATGAGCTTTGATTAGAAAAATCTGTAATCAGCAAATCACCAAAACCATCTCCATTCACATCTCCCCCGGCAATAGCTCTACCCAAACGAGAAGAGTGATATGCTCCCTTTATTTGATTATTAATATATGTTGAATTAGTTAGACTTATCTCTCCATAAGGATAAAATGTTCTCCCCCTGATGATGTATACAGCGCCATTGTTTATCAAAGCCCCTTCATCAAAACCAGGGCTTCCAACTATTAAATCATCAAATGTGTCATTATTGATATTTGCTGAAGCAAAAGACTTACCAAAGTTGTCGTTGATAGCACTACCTGCAAAATAAGTAACATTACCAGCCTCTGATAAATAAACACTCGACGAATAAGTCTCATGCGACCAGATAAGATAGACTTTACCGCAATTGCTGAGTTCAGACTTATCTGCTTCCGGAGCTCCAATTACTAATTCATCCATGCTATCATTATTTAAATCAGTAAACAAAAGAGATTGACCTAAAACATCATTTGTCATCTCTCCAATAAATTGATGATTAGCTGAATCACTATTTAAGTCTATAAGTGCTGGTAAATTGGGAGCTCCATAAAAAAGATAAACTCTACCGGCTTGTAATGTATTACCATTATTGCTATAAGGAGCAGATATAGCGAAATCAGCATAGTTGTCTCCATTGAATGAACCCACAACTAAACTATAACCCAACTTATCTCCACTTTGGGCCCCATAGATTGTTACATCAGCTGCATCCATGTTTAAATCTAAATCTATACTTTGCTCAGCTTCTTCTTCTCCCCAGAAAATATACACTTCTCCGGCAGAATTTCTTCCTAAAGGATCAGCAGAAGGACTTGAAATAATAATATCACTTATACCATCTCCATTAATATCTCCCGAAGCGATTTGATAACCAAACTGGTCAAAAGCATTCTTACCCTTGATAGAATAGTTTCCTTGCCATTTATTCAAGTCAAATTGCTTCTCTCCATTAAGGATATTAACGAATAATATCCAAAATAATACCATAAAAAAAGTGTGATTTCTCTTAAATAAAAGTCTCATCTTATGCTCCTATTATTCTTGAAGATGATATTATTTAGTCTAACATTATAGTCAATAAAAAAATATAATAAAAAATTACTTGCCAATTATAGACTAATTCCCAAAATTGGCTCAAATAGAGGTAAATTAATGAAATCTTATTTAGTTTTATTATGGGCTCTGTTCCTTTTCACGAACACAATGCTTGCTTATCCTATAAGAAACTCACTAGGTGAGATTAAAGCAGAAAATGAACTGGCACAAAGAATTGAGAATAACCTGAGTAACTTTGTCGAAAAATCAATAGTCTTTGTTGATTTAGATCTTAAGTATAATCTGTTTAATCCGTCATCTGGAGATTTAAAAATCGACCAAAAGCTTAGCTTACCCGGATTACCAGTTGGTAAAACTGATAGTTCTGTACCAAATATTGATTTGACAGACTATGCCCCAACAGAGATTACTAAGATGAGAATAAGGGTACGAGTCCCTGAAAATGTTGGTGAAGATTTATTGAAAGAGCTCGAAGAAGTAGTCTCTAATACCATTTCTATTGACTTATTAAGAGGCGATGAACTCTTGATTACTCCCGATTTACCAGTTGTTAAAGATAGTAGTAACTCTATCTTTAATTTCCGTAATTTTCTGATTCTCCTAACCCTTTTTGTGATTATGATAATTATAAATAATATCAGAAATAGTACTAAAATCATCGCCAAATCATTAAGAAGAATCAAGATATCTAATCTAGACCAATTGAAAGGGACTGAAAGTAGAGATTTCAAAATGTATTCTAACCCTAACTCAGGGGAGAACCATTCTTTTATATCAAATTCAGGCAAGCCTCTTCAAGTGAAAATCCTGAAAGACGATGAAGCTAAAAGTGATAATAACTTAGACTTCTTAAATGAGCTATCAAATAGTAACTTCTTATCAATAATTAAATCAGAAAATCCTAAAGAGATTGCCTTGATTCTAACTCAAGTCGAAGCAGAAAAAGTAGATTACTTCTTTAAATTCTATGATGGCTCAATTGATGAAGTAATTCAGCACCTCCTAAATATGGAAAACATCCTGCAGTTAGATATGAAGATTATGGTTGTTGGCATGTATCAGAAGTATTTAGAAGCTTTGGATAAGAATCCCCTCAAGATTAATAATGTTAAAATAATGATTAACTTCATAAATAATTCTTCACTATCTGTTGCTCAGAAATTGTTTGACAGACTAAAAGAACTTAATCCTGAATTAGCTCAAGAGGTCCAGAAAAAGATATTCCTCATAGAGGATATTTTAAAGCTTAAGAATGTTCAAATTGAACAAATCAACAGTGAATTCACTCATCGTGAGATGGTTCAATTCCTGAAGTGTGTCCCTGATGAAATTCGACAGAAGTTCTTCTCTCAGCTATCTGAAAGAGCCGTTATTATCTTAAAAGAAGATATGGAAATTATTGGAGAGATACCAGACGAAGAAGCAGAGAAAATTATTAATCACTCATTACAAAAAATACGTTATCTACTAAATTATTAAGGATATTTTATGAAAATTTCGACAATTGTCGGTGGATTTCTTTGTATTTTAATTCTATTTATAGCTATTAATAACAAAGGAGATTTAAGTTCTTATTTAGACCCTATTGCCTTGTTAGTAACATTGGGAGGAACTATTACGTCTTTAATAAGTACCTATTCTGCCACGTCTCTGATCAAAGCAATGAAGGACTTCTTTTATAATTCTCCTGAGGATAGGTATAGTCATGCTGATTTAGTTGATACTATTGTTACAATTAGCAAAGACTCCCGTTCTGTAACAGTGAAAGAGATTATGGATTATGATGAAGTTCAGAAATTTCCCTTCTTTAAAAATGCTTTAAAATTAATTACAGATAATTTACCTGCTGAAGAGATACCGGTGTTATTAGAAAAAGAGAGTTATTCAATATTGAATAAACATAAGAATTCAGCAAAGATATTTTCTGTAGCCAGTAATATTGCCCCTCTTTTTGGAATGATAGGTACCGTGATAGGTTTAATCGCCATGTTAGGGAATATGGCTAATCCTGAAGTTATTCCTAAAGCTATGAGTCTTGCTCTAGTTACAACACTCTATGGATTAATTACTTCAGTGGTTATTTTTAGACCCATGGCCGGTAAATTAGCCACCAAAGCAGAATACACTTTTATGAGCAGAAAGATTATCATTGAAGGTGTAGTAGGCATTATGAATAAAAAGAATTCTGAATTAATAAAAGCAGGTCTTGAAAAGATTTATGTTTAATTCTTTCCAAAACAGAAGAAAGAGCAAAGTAAGCAAATATGATATTGCTGAGGAAAATCAAAGTCAGCAAGGTCGTGAATTTGATAGTCCTGAAAGTGATTTTTCAGGCTTCTATGTCAGTTTAGTTCCCTATTCTGATATGATGACCCTACTTTTGATATTCTTTGTTTTTTTCTATCTTATTAAGGATACAGAATTAGGCTGGCAGAATGTTTCTGAGGAGCAATCAAAGAAGATGCTTTCGGAGAATGAAGTAGCTGTTGATTCTACTCTATATGAGCAAGTAGCCGATTTGAATGAGAAAGTAATATCTATACCTGGTGAGATTTTGTTTGAGAGTGGTGATGCTGACTTAAAATGGAGTTCTCAAGCCACTTTACTTGAAATAGCCGAAGATATTGAGAAGATAATCAGTGATGGTGATAATTGGAGTATTAGGATTGAGGGACATACAGATAATGTTCCGATTTCTACCTCTCGTTATTCATCAAACTGGGAGTTATCCACGGCCAGAGCTTTGAGTATTGTTAAGTTCTTTTTACGCAATAATTATTTTAGTCCTGACCAGCTTCAGATTATGGGATATGGTGAATTTAAGCCGATATCACCAAATGATACAAAAGAGAATAGAGAAAGAAATAGAAGAGTTGAAATCAAACTAAGTAAACAGAGAAAAGAGGAGATCTGATGATAGATTATTATTCATTTTGGGATTTGAATCGTGCCCCTTTTCAAGACAATAATGATCCAGTCTTTTACTATAAGAGCAGTGATCATTTAGAAGCTTTAGAGCGTCTTCACTATGTAACTGAGTCTGGATCCATGAATATGGGGATGTTAAGTGGAGAAGTAGGAACTGGTAAAACCATAACCAAGCTTGTATTGATGGAATCTCTATTAAAAGCAAACGCTAGAAACATGATAGTCAATATTAATTCAACTTCATATAGTTATGCTGAGATAATGAAGGAGGTTTTGTATCAGTTAACAGGTATAGAGCCGGATAATCTTCCTTCAAGACGCTACTCCTTAGAGATAAAACTAAGAAAGTTTTTAGAAAATAAAATTGATAAATCAAATAATCGTCTCTTTTTATTATTTGATGAAGCTCAGAAGATAGCATCACGTGATTTAGATTATCTCAAAGATTTAACTAATATTACTTTTGGATATGACAGCCCCATAATAATAATTCTGATTGGCCAGCCTAGCTTAATCAAGAATGTAGAGAAGTTGCCTCAAGTAAATCAAAGAATTGGTATGAGATATCATCTAACCCATCTATCACAGGAAGAAACTGTCAAATATATTAAACATAGATTAATGATTGCCGGAGCATCTCAAGAAGTATTTTCTCAAGAAGCTTGCGAGTTAATACACTCCAAAACTAATGGAATTCCACGAGAAATAAATCGAGTTTGTAAGATTTCTATGGATATTGCTTCCATGGAAAGAATAAAGTTAATTGATCAAGATTTAGTTACTATTGTTTTCCAAGATTTAGAAAACAACGGACAATAATTACATGACAGATAAAAAGATTTCTATTGCTGAATTAAGAAAGATGAGAGCTGCTTCAAATGGTACAGACTCAAGTCCACAAAGTGAGGATAAGTCTGTAACGACTTCTGACAAGAAATCTGTATTTGTTAACCGTAGCGAAGCACAAAAGGCAGAGTTAGCCAAACAGCATGCAAATAATAACTCACAAGTAGTTAGTGATAAAATTAATAATCATGAAACTGCATCTAAGATTGAAAGTGAAAAAGAACCTCAACAAAAAAATAGTGTTCAAATAAATGATAATCCAAGAGAATCCTCATATAATTATGGGGTTGAGAAACAAGCACAAGTACCTCATCATATTCATCAAAATAATGAAAATTATCAAGCAGAGTCCGCTTATGGCTATGATAAATATTCTCAAGCTTCTCCTAAAAAGAATATCTTCGAAGATGAAATCAATATAATGGATTATTTAGAGATAGCCTATCGTTATAAGTTCATGATTTTGTTGATAACAATTGCCTTGATTCTGGCGGCTTATGTCTATTCTATAAATCAAACTCCAATTTATAAATCATCAACAAAGTTACTTATTAACAATGATTTAATCGAACTTAAGATTATAAATCAGAAGCCTGTTTTTAAAGAGCAGATGAAACTGAACGAATGGATTCAAATAATTGAATCAACAGATGTAGCTCAGATTGTTTCTAAACTCATGGAAGGCAAGGTATCTCCCGGAGCAATTAGGGGTTCAATTGAATGCACCTCACAAAGGGATTCAGAACGTATTCTTACTCTAACTTCATCTCATCCTAACCCCAACATCGCAGCTGAAATAGCCAATACTTATTATCTGGCTGTTAATGATCATGATATGTCATTGCGGAATGATAATTATGCTAAAACAATCAGATATTTAGAAGAACAATTAGCAAAGAACAACAATAATCTTGATTCATTGAATGCTGAAATTGAGAAGGTTTATGCCCAACATAACTATAAAGGCTACTCAGGTGATCTGGAAGATAATTTTAAGAGATTAAGCAGTTTCAAAGATATTTTATCAAACACAGAAGTAGAATTAGAGTCTGAGAATGCCAATATTAGAGCTTTAAAGAGCAGACTTAAAGAAGAGGATTCTGAATATACTACAGAAACAACCTATAGTGAGCCCTTGAAAATGAAGCTTCTTAATCTGGAAGTTGATTTAGCTAGAGCCCTGACTTCTTATGGAGATAATCATCCTAAGGTCATTGGTATCAAGCAGAACATAACCAACATCACCAAGCTCATTGAAGAAGGGGCAGAACAAAATATTCAGCTAAAAAGTGTGGGGAATAATCCACTTAAACAACAAATTTTATCAGATTTAATCAAATCTGAAACAAAGGTTATCTCTTTAAATCAGAGAAAGATAGCTCTAGCCAGGGTAATTGATGCTATGGAATTAAATCCTGAAGTTACTTCAATTTTAAATGATTTCCATAGACGAAAAAATGCCATGAATGCTATTATTATTAACCTTCAATCACAGCTTAGTGAGATGCGCTTAAGTTCTAGTGTAGATTCTCATAGGATAGTCCAGTTAGAGCAAGCAGTTGTTCCTTCTAAACCTTCAAATAACAAGATGAAGTTGAATCTTCTAATCGGTGTTATACTTGGATTAGGTTTAGGCTTTGGTTTGGCAATGCTTCTCAACATGTTCGATAATAAAATTCGAAATGTCAAGACTTTAGTTAATAACTATCCTAATATTCCCATCGTTGGAACTGTTCCAAGGCTTGATTTCAGTCCTATGGAGTTGGATGTTCTAACTCAAAAAGACACTAAAGATAATAATCTCTTAAAGGATAGTATTCTAGCTATCTTCAATGAAATTGCCCTAAATTTCAAGTATTTAATAATGAATAAAGAGCATAACTTAGTCGGCATTATTAGCTCAGTTAAAGGGGAAGGAAAGTCTACTATTTCTAATTATTTAGCAGTAGCTTTAGCTAGAAATAACACGAAGGTCCTACTTGTGGATGCTGATTCCTATAATCCTCGTGTATCTCGCTATTATGATTATAATCGAGTGCCCGGGTTTTCTGAAGTAGTAACCGAACAAATCGACCTAGAAGATGCAATTATCCAGACCCGCTTCGAAAATCTCTCTATATTGCCTTCAGGAAAGCTTCCTCCAAGTGTGAATAAGCTTTATCACAGTGATAAATTCGGAGATTATATTAAATCAATTAAAGCTTGTGCAGATATTGTTATTATCGATACTCCTGCTTATATGTATTTCCCTGAGACTTTAGTGCTCATAAGTCATCTTGATTACAATTTATTAACTGCAAAGATCAATATTACCACTCTTAAAAGTATTAACAGAGTATTCAAAAAATTGAATATGATTAATTCAAATTGCTCCGGTTTCATAGCAAATGGGGTTTTGAATGACATCTTTGATACAGCTTACTATGATTATTATTCCTATGGTTATGAATACTATTACTATACTTTAGAAGATGGATCAAAGAAGAAGAAGAAAAGAGTTAAGACAAAACCTGATGATTATAATGAAGAAAATTCTTTAGATTCACCAAACATAAAGGGACTTCCCACTAAAAAAACTTATAAGAATGTTAAGAAAAAGGGTGTATTTACTAAAACAAAGGATGCTTTTAAAGAATTTTTAGGTCTGTCTGATTATATTGACATTGAAGATGATGATTATGAAGAATCATAGAAGTATTCAAAGAGAACCTATATCACCTGGCAAATTAGTTTCCTACTTAATATCATTCATTATGTTGATTGTGATAATAGTATTGATTCTATTATCTTTGCGAACTTGTTCACCTAAGAAAGATTTAATATATGCCGGGATAGGAGGCTGTGTTCAGGATCCGGGCGTTTATCCTATCACATCGCGAGCCTCTCTCTTTGATTTAGTTATGAGTGCTAAGGGAGCTAAGCAAAATGCAGATTTTTCTAAATTAGACCTTGATAGTGAAGTTCAAGCTTGGGAAGTCTATTGTATTCCCTGCAAGCAACCTGTAGAACTTGATATTCCGGTTCAAGCCCCAGAGATCCAAGTAGATATTCCTGAAATGCCTAAACTTGATAAACTGGAGGAAATCAACATCATTTATGCAGGGCTTCCACGAACTTTCATTCTAATCACAATATATCCTAAACAGGAGCTTTTATTTGCCAGTCATCTCCCTTGGTTTACAGCTATTCCAGACGCCATTAACGGAACTAAAACCCTTTATGAAACCTATCTCTATGGAGGAACTAGTGATTTAGTAAGTGGTGTCCAAATGATTACTAATAAAAAAATTGATTATTATTTCTGTCAAGATAGGCCTTCCTGGATTAAGTTTATAGATTATTTAGGTGGGGTTAAAGTTGATATTCCTGATAGTTTCGCTAAGCAATATCGGGTTAATTCAGGTCCTCATGTAATAGATGGTTACACTTCCTGGCTTTACATAACTTATATTTCTAAAGATATGAGAAAAATAGATTTCCAGACAGGTTCACTAAATAGAATGAGCCGTCAAAAAGCCTTCATGCTAGAGCTATATAAGAAATTTATTAATCATGATTTCTTTGTTTCAACCAACATGGGTAAGCAAATTCTAGATGAAGCAGAGACTAACTTCACAGTCCAAAATGCTGTCCCTATTGCTATTAAGGTCAAGGGAATGAAGAATAGGAAAATTGAATATTTTACTTTCCCGGGAATTCATAAAACCATAAATGGCAAAGTCTATTGGGAAACTAAGCTTCAAGAGTATCAACAGAAAGTATTAGAATTAAACCCAAATAATGCAGTAGATCTTTGAGAATAGCACTATATTCTTTTGCACTCTTCTCTAAAGCTCTACTGCACCATTCGGGTTAAAAGAAATGCACTAGTAAATCCAAATAAGTAATTGACTGAATTTAGTAATAAGGATATAATGAATTTTATAATAAATAGTAGGAGATAAGTGACTGATATGAAGAGACTAAGACTAATTCTTTCTCTAGTTATAATGCTATTAGTAGCTAATGGCTTTGCCCAGACTGATGATTATGATGGGGTTCCTTTGATTACTCGTGAGGATATTGCCCGTGATTTAACTGCCTCAGATATGGAGCCACAGGATTCTCTGTCTGTTGTTGAAACAGAGCAATATATTCTTAAAAAAGGAGATATTATCTCTATTGTGGTTATGGGGCATCCTGAATTTACTAAGCAATCTATCCGAGTTTTACCTGATGGCGGGATTGAATATCCTTTGCTGGGAAATATCAGAGCTGAGGGAATGAATGTATCCTCCTTACGAAAGATAATAGAAAAGAGACTTCTCCCCTACGTTACGATACCAGTTGTAACCATCTATGTGGAAAAAATATATGGACATAAAGTTAACATAATCGGCTATGTTACCAGTCCGGGTGAATATCAAATCTATGAACCTTTGAAACTTACTGATGCTTTAGCCTTAGCAAGAGGAATTAGAAATATTAGAGATGTAAAAGAGATACGTTTGATTAGAAAAAATGGAGAGATTTTTGATGTAGAGATTAAAGATTTATGGTTTTCTAACACGGTTGAAGCATCTGAAGACCAACTCCTAATTTTTGAGGGTGATACACTAGTTGTTCCTCCTCCTCGCGAATTTCCTTGGCATATTTATACAGCGATACTGGCTACTATTTCCTTGGCCATTAATGTTTATTCTATGACAAAATAAGTCTGAAATGAGAAAATTATTAATAGTAATCCTGATCTGCTATTCTTCTTTTCTTGCCAGCCAAACCAAATTATTTTATCTTCCTAAATGGGAATATATTGAGGTTGATGGCACCCAAATAATTTACGATAAAAGTTATGAACAAAGAGCTAAATTAGTTGCTTCATTTCTTACTTTCATTGTCAAAGAAGAACCGGAAATGAAGAATCTTCTTAAGAGTGATAGAATTATTATTGATGCTAGTTTTATGTCTGATAATCTAAATTTTGATTTTTATAGTTTTGTTGAGAATAATTTCCTAAAAGAGAATCATAGCAAACTGGACTACGACCCTATTACTTTGAATAACTTACAGCAGTTAACAGATATTCCCCTCTCTCTAGATTTTAATATCTTTAAAAAGGATTTTCTGCAGTATACTTATAACCTCACACGCGGCACTTCCTTACAAGGTGCCAAGAAAGTTCTTTATCCCGATTGGTTTGAAAATCCTAGCGAAAATGGTCAAACTTTGGATCTCCTTAACGCTTTTGAGAGAAGAATTGAATTGAATGCCTATGATAACTATCGCGATTTTGCTATTAATAATCGAAATTTCACCACTAATCAACTGCTTAACAGCTCCTATCTCCGTAAACAGCCCGACCCCATCTATCTTGGGATTTTAGCCCAGGATTACTTTATGATTGAATTCGGTTTGGATAATTGGGAAAAAATAGTAAAGGATGTTGAGTATTTTGATAAAATATTTTTCCCTTATTCGAGTGCTTTTAAAAAACATACAGGACTTACACTCAGCCAATTCTATCGAGATTCACACGCCTATTATCAAGAGATTTTTCAGAATGATGTAGCTTCTCTCCCCCCTGATGTGAGCAAGCCCTTTTTCGCTGAAGATATAATCATTAAAAACAGATCATATTCCCACCCTCATTTTCTTTCAAACAATGAAGTCATTGCCGTCTATTCCAGCTTTGAAGAATCCCCTACCATTATAAAAATAGATACTTTACACCAGATTAAGAAATTAACTAAAATGGGTTTTACTAACTCTGAGAATGTCGATGTTAATGAGCCTTATGTTCTCTGGAATCAGAACTTTGCCTATCCTAACTTTAACAATTTTAACTATTCTCGCATTGCTGTTTATAATTTAGAAAATAATAAAACTTCTTATCTTGGTAATAACAAACTCTATCTTAAACCAACTCTTTCTCCTCAACAAGATATCCTGAGTGTGGTCTCTTATAATGATAATTTTGAACAAGAGATCTTACTCTTAGATTTTCCTACCGGAAACCCTCTTTATTCTCTTGCAAACCCTAATTGTTACAGCTTTCACGACCTAACTTGGCTTGATCAGAACATCCTAATCTATATTGCCGAAAACTTCCTTGGTCAAACAGCAATCTATAAATTTAACCTTACTTCTAAACTTCAAGAGAGAATCACCCCCTATTCTATCGACCCGATAAAAGATTTAATTGTTGAAAATGGATTAATCTACTTTTCTTATCCTGTTAATAATATCTATAACATCTGCTCTCTCGCCCTCGATGATTCATTAGCTTATCAAACTTTCTACTCTGAAGTTAGTGCCGGTCAACCTACTATCAAGGGCAATAGAATGATCTTAACTTCTAACAGATATTGGGGTAAACAGTTGAGGATAATCGATCTGGAAAAAGAATTTTGGACCCCTATTCTTTGGAATGATTATGATGATTTATCCAAGGAGTGTTCCGCTATCTTAAGTTTAGAAAATAATGATAACTTGACAACAAATAAACTTAATCCCTTCTATAAACTTATAAATTTCAAAAGATTAAGACTTAGCTACGACCAAAAAGAAGTCTTCATCTATTCAGTTTCTCAGAATCCCATGAGAACTTTTACCATTCATGCTAAAACTCAGTTTAACTTCACTAATCAAGGTGTGAAGACTACCATTTCAAATATTATGTCTAAACACTATCCTAACATTTTATCGGAAATATCTCACGCTAACTCCAACTTCTCTAGTGATAAATTTGAAGAAATCACCTATGGATCTAGTATTAAATTGCCATATTATTTCTCTACAGGAAAGTATGCCGGTTATGTTAATCTCAATCTTGGTATCTACCACCTCGATCGCTATAAATCTAGACGTATTCTTAACTTCATTGATGGTGCTGACCTCAAACTTAATTATCTTAAAACAGACCTAAGTTTTAATTATTCCAAAGTAAGAGCTAAAAATCACTTCTACTCTCCTTTCGGACAAAACTATCTGCTTAGTTATAAAAAATCTATTGATAACAGATATGCTCAGCAATTCTACGCCATGGCTGATTATTCTCTGCCCGGATTTCGTAATAGTGATTCTATTCTCTTAGAAAATTCATTCCTAGCTGAAAATAGTACTAACAGATATTTATTTGGAAATATGATCAACAGTCTCTATGGCTATGATGATTGGCATCAATCTGATAGAATCTATAAGACTTCCTTTAAATACTATCTCCCTCTTTTCTATCCTGAAAAAGGGATTGATAACGTCATTTTCCTCAAAAGAATCTATACCGCCCTACTGGCAGGCTATAGCAAGTCCGCCCTTTCTTCCGATAATATGACCACTTACCACGAGCAAAACACCCTGGGGAATGAACTAATCTTCGACTACAATCTGCTCGATAGCATAGAATTTAAACTGGGATTTCGCTATACCCATGCCTTCAATAGAGGCCATAAGCACCAGTTTGACCTCTTTATCCCCTTTACTAAATTCTAGTGCTATTCTCTAAAGTTCTACAGCATTATTTGGGTTTAACTTGAACCATAAAAATACCTTAGTTTTTTTGTAATATGATTTACAATAATGATATCATAGTCCTTAGTCTCATCTTAGGGAAACCTTAGTCATTCCTTACTGTATCTCGATGAAATCCCGATGATTCATCGAGATACTTAAAGGCATCACTAGGAAAACCCTTTGGAATGCCTATTTGTGGCACTTAGAAAAATGTGGAATTTAGCCTGCCTCCACATAAAGAACAAAGTTAGATTTTGATAACTTTTCTGATAATACTATTTACAATATTAAATGATTTTTTCGTTTTTCTTGGGCCCTCCAATTTGCTTACCACTCCACTTGAGAGAGAGCCAAAAAAGATTGTTGACTTAATTTGGTCAAAAAATATAATGAAAAATACTTAAATAGAATATGGATAGTAAAAGATAAAGGAGAAATTATGAATCCTGTTGAACTTATAATAAAAAAAAGAGATGGAATAGAGCTAAGTAGAGAAGAAATGAGCCTTTTTGTAAAAGCTTATATTGATGGTAAAATCCCTGATTATCAGATGTCTGCCCTCTTGATGGCAATCTTTTTCCAAGGAATGGAAACAGATGAAATCGTGAGCTTAACTGATGTTTATATCAACAGTGGGGCAAAAGTAACTTTCCCTCAAGAGATGAATACTGTTGATAAGCATTCAACAGGTGGCGTTGGAGATAAGATAACCCTCATGTTAGCCCCTCTGGTTGCTTCTCTAGGGGTTAAGGTTCCTATGATATCAGGAAGAGGATTAGGACACACCGGAGGAACTTTAGATAAATTAGAATCTATTCCAAATTTTAGAACAGACTTTAACAGTTCTGAATTCAAGAAAATGGTTAATGAGAGCAATTTATGTATTATTCAGCAGAGCAAAGAGTTAGTTCCTGCAGATAAGATTATTTATGCCATGCGTGATGTAAGCGGGACTGTTGAAAGTTACCCCCTCATCACCGCTAGTATCATGAGTAAGAAGATTGCCGAAGGTGCCCAGAATCTTGCTGTTGATCTTAAAGTTGGTTCAGGTGCCTTCATGAAAAATCTAGACAATGCCCGCGAATTAGCTAAATATCTTAAACTTACCGGAGAAGCCTTTGGACAGAAAGTTGCTATAACTTTTACCAATATGAATAGTCCTTTAGGACATGCTATTGGAAATGCTATTGAAATCAAAGAGACTATCGAATATTTGAAGGGTGCTAATCTCCCTGACATCGATGCTATTACCAAAGCCTTAGCTGTTAATATGGTTCTCATGAGCAAAGGTGCCTCTACTAAAGAAGAAGCCTTAGCAATGATTGAAGATTCTCTTTCTAGTGGAAAAGCTCTGGATTATTTTAGGAAATTTATAGAGATGCAAGGTGGAGATAGCAGAATTATTGATGATTATGACCTATTACCTCACACCCGGAAAATTACTGAGATTAAGAGTAAAAGATCTGGTTTTGTTCAAGCTATCGATAGCAAAAGTATTGGCTATGCCTTAGTGGGAATCGGAGCTGGAAGAAAGAAGTTAGAAGACCAACTCAACTATGCAACCGGAGCCGAATTATTCAAGAAAGTTGGGGATGAAGTCCAAGCAGGAGAAGTCATAGGTTACTTACACTGTGATGATGATTCTTTGATTGATTTAACTATCAAGAGAATTATTGAATCATACCTTATCTCAACAGATAAAATAGAAAAAGAAGAGATTATCTTAGATCAATGGGAAATATAGTTTGACAACTCTTTCAATCAACATATTATGACTTAAAATTGTTTTTTTGATATCAGAATTAACTAGTTACAGTGATAGGTCCTAAGAATGTTCTTGACACTATCATAAATGAAAATAATTTGTCATTTCAGAAGAAAAATATATATATAATGATATTAAATTAAATAGATAAAGGAGCTTAAAATGCCGGTACCTAAACGAAAAACATCAAAGTGTAATAGAGATAAAAGAAGAACTCATTACAAGGCAGTAATGCCAACTTGGACAACATGTTCAAGCTGTGGTGAACCTACTCGACCACACCATATTTGTAAGAAATGCGGAAATTACAATAAAAGAGAAGTAATTGTAGTTGAATAAATGCGAATAGCTTTAGACGCTTTTGGTAGTGACAAAGCACCTTTCCCGGAAGTGGAAGGTGCTGTGTTAGCCATTAAAGAAAATCTCTGTGAAAAGGTTCTCTTAGTTGGTGATGAGAGTATTTTACAAGCTGAATTAGCTAAATACTATTACGATAAGAAGAGAATTGAAATTATTCATGCTTCTCAAGTAATTGAAATGACTGATATCCCTGCCGAGGCTGCTCGAAAGAAAAAAGATTCCTCCATGGTTAAAGCTATTCGTCTCCATAAAGACGGATTAGCAGACGGGATTGTCAGTGCCGGTAATTCCGGTGCTATGATGGCTGCTTCTCTTATTGTTCTAGGACGCATTAAAGGTGTGCTCAGACCTGCTATCGCGATCACTTTCCCTACTAAATCAGGTAGTGAAATTATTCTCGATGTTGGAGCTAATGCAGACTGCGATCCGGCGCAATTAGTCCAATTTGCTGAATTGGGAAGTATGTATTCTCAATTCATAAATAAAATTGAAAACCCCCGAGTTTCACTATTAAATATTGGTGAAGAGGATAAAAAAGGAAATGAACTAACTAAAGAAGTTCATAAACTTTTAGTTGTCCACTCTAATATTAATTTTATCGGAAATATCGAAGGCAAAGACGTTCTCAAAGGCATTACAGATGTTATTGTTTGTGATGGCTTTACAGGGAATGTTATGCTGAAAACCGTCGAAGGGGCTGCCCTAGCTATCTTCGAAATTTTAAAAGAACAATTTGCAAAAGACTGGGTTGCTAAAATTGGAGCACTCCTATCCCTGCCTGTGTTTAACTATCTTAAAAAGAAATTAGACCATACAGAATACGGTGGAGCCCTCCTTATCGGTTTAAAAGGTATTCCTATCGTATCTCATGGAAGATCCAACGGGAAAGCTATCAAAAACGCTATTAAATTAGCAAGTAAATTAGCTAATACCGACTTTATTGAGCAATCAAGTTTCTATTTTGAGAGGAAAAAAGATGAAGTACAAAGCTAAAATTAGCTCTTTTGGACATTATGTTCCTAAAAAAGTGGTCAATAACTTCGATCTAGAAAAGATTGTTGATACTTCTGATGAATGGATCAGAACAAGAACTGGGATGTTTGAAAGAAGATATGCTGCTAAAGGAGAAAATACTAGTGATTTAGCCTATAACGCAGCTATGAACGCTATTGAAAAATCTTCTGTTAAATATAAAGATATTGAACTTATTATCGTGGCTACTATTTCAGGAGATCATTCTTACCCATCAACATCTTGCTTAGTCCAGAAAAAATTGGGTCTTAAAGGTATTCCTGCTTTCGATGTATCTGCCGGATGTACAGGTTTCATTTATGGAATCAATATAGCTAAGCAATTTATCGAAAATGGTACTTATAAACATATTCTAGTAGTAGGTGTAGAACTACTCTCCCGTTTCCTGAACTGGGAAGATAGAAATACTTGCGTTCTCTTCGGAGATGGTGCAGGATCTGCAATAGTATCACGTAATGAACGAGGTGATATTTCCGAGTTCATTGACGGAGATTTGGAAGCTGATGGAAGTCAAGATGATATTCTTGTTCAACCGGCCGGCGGCTCTGCTATGCCAGCTTCTGAAGAAACAGTTAAAAACCATCTGCATACTGTTCACATGGATGGTAACAAGGTCTTTAAACTTGCTGTGAAATCCATGCAATCTTCATGCGAAACCCTCATTAAAAGAAATAATATAAGAATTACAGATATAGATTGGTTAATCTCCCACCAAGCAAATATGAGAATCATTGAGGCACTTGGTAAGAAACTAAAGATTGACTCTGATCACGTGATTGTTAATATTGAAAAATACGCTAACACTTCAGCTGCCACTATTCCAATTGCTATTTCTGAAGCAATTGAGACAGGAAAAATCAAAAGAGGAGATATGCTATTATTGGTCTCTTTTGGAGCAGGTCTAACCTGGGGAAGTGCTTTAATTAGATACTAAGTTATTTTTTTTATCTGAAAATGAATTATATTCAATTATAAATATATTTTAACATTGAATTCATTTATATTTATTTTTATAGATATCAGAAATTTTTTATGATTAAATTTAAAGGAGTTAAAATTATGAATGATAAAATTGCTTTTGTTTTTCCCGGTCAAGGCGCTCAATACGTCGGTATGGCAATGGATTTTGTTGAACAAGAACCGGAGTTAAAAGAGATTTTAAATAAATTTGATCAAGATAATGGAGTTGAATTATTTAGAATTATGGCTCAAGGACCAGATTCTGAGCTGACTGATACTAAATTCACCCAACCTGCTATTCTCTTCCACTCTATTGCTGCCTGGAAAACTCTAACAGCCAAACTTGACATTACTCCTAAGTTTGTCGCAGGACACTCCTTAGGAGAGTTTACTTCTTTAGTCGCTAATGGTGTTTTAACTCTCAGTGATGCTATGTATCTTGTACATCGTAGAGGACAATTTATGATTGAAGCCAACGAGGGCAAACCCTTCGCAATGGCTGCTATTATGGGTATCGATAGCCAAACTGTTACAGAAATTTGTAAAGAAGCTGAAAATGCAGGCATTGTTATCCCTGCTAACTTTAATTCACCTGTGCAGACTGTTATTTCCGGAAGTAAAGCAGGAGTAGAGAAAGCTATGGAGCTTGCCAAAAGTAAAGGCGCAAAAAGAGCTATTCCACTCAATGTAGGAGGACCTTTCCACTCTCCTCTTATCGAAAAAGCAGGTCTTTGGCTAAAAGAAGAAATGCAAAAACTATCTTTTGAAGATACTAACATCCCCCTCATATCGAATGTTGATGCTCTCCCCCATACCTCAGCTGAGAAAATTAAAGAAAATTTAGCTAAACAAGTTACCTCTTCTGTAAGATGGATTGAGTCTGTAGAATACATGATAGACAAGGGGATAGAGCTTTTCGTTGAGTTCGGACCACAAAAAGTTCTTAGTGGAATGATAAAGAAGATTGACAAAAATATCTCTGTTGTAAATATTGATAAACTTGAAGATATTGAAAATGCTATCGAGGTAATTAAAGATTATGTATAATATGAAAGATAAAGTTGTTTTAATAACCGGTTCAGGTCGTGGAATCGGATTCGGGATTGCTCAGAAGTTTGCTGAAATGCAAGCTAAAACTGTTATCCTGGATATTAACCAAGAGATTGTTGATAAAGCAGTTGATGAATTGAAGAAACTAGATCTTATGGCTTACGGCTATGCTTTAGATGTTACTAATTCTGATTTAGTCGAAACAGTTCTTAAACAGATTAATCAAGATTTAGGTAGCTTAGATGTTCTAATTAACAATGCAGGTATCACTAAAGATAACCTTCTCATGAGAATGAAAGAATCTGAATGGGATGCAGTTATCAATGTTAATCTCAAAGGAACCTATAACTGCACACAAAAGATTTGTCGCTATATGATGAAACAAAAAAGCGGAGTTATCATTAATATCGCCTCTGTTATCGGAATCATGGGCAATGCCGGACAAGCGAACTACGCTGCATCTAAAGGTGGAATAATCGCCTTAACTAAATCCACTGCTAAAGAGCTGGCTTCTAGAAACATTAGAGCTAATGCTATTGCTCCAGGATTTATCGAAACAGATATGACCGCTTCTTTAAGCCCTGAAGTTGTTGAAAGCTATGCCAAAGCTATCCCTCTCGGTAAAATGGGACAAGCTGAAGACATCGCTAATTTATGCTTATTCTTAGCTTCTGATGAAGCTAAATATATAACTGGTCAAACCATCAATGTTGATGGTGGACTAATAATGTAAATAGTTATAAGAACAAGAAAAATAACCATGGAGGAAATAATGGATATTGAAGCAAAAGTAAAACAAATTATTGTTGACGAATTGAGTGTTGAAGAGAGTCAAGTAACTAATGACGCTAAATTTATTGAAGATTTAGGTGCTGATTCATTAGACACAGTAGAACTTGTAATGAAGTTTGAAGAAGAATTCGATATCGAGATTCCAGACGAAGATCAAGAGAAATTGAGATCAGTTGGTGAAGCTATTAATTATCTAACACAAAGATTAGCTGAATAATAGTATGATTACTTTGAGTTAAGGCTTTTCTGAAAAGAGAAGGCTTAACTCAAATTGTTTAAAAAAATCTAAGGAAAATTTATGAAAAGAAGAGTTGTAATTACGGGACTGGGCGCTGTTACTCCTGTAGGGTTGAATGTAGCAAGTTTATGGGAAAACTTGCTGGCAGGTAAGTCAGGAATCAGTTTAATTGAGAAATTTGATACAACCGATTTTACTTCAAAAATAGCTGGTGAAATTAAAAACTTTAACCCTGAAGAATACTTTGAAAAGAAAGAAATTAAGAAATTAGACCTATATACTCAGTTTGCCCTCGTGGCAGCTAGAGAAGCTATGAAAGATGCTAACTTAACTCCAGGTTCTTTTGATCCTAATCGAGCCGGCTGTATTATGGGTGCCGGAATCGGTGGAATATGGACCTTCCAAGAGGAAACAGAGAAATTCTTCAATAAAGGAGCTAAAAGAGTTGGACCATTCTTCATCCCTAAAATGATTTCAAATATCGCAGCAGGACACATAGCTATCGAGAATAATCTCAAAGCTATTAACTTTAATGTTGTAAGTGCCTGTGCTAGTGCAAATCATGCTATTGGTACTTCATTTAGATCTATTCAATACGGTGATGCAGATATTATTATCTCAGGTGGTGCCGAAGGTGCTGTTAATCCTATGGCTATGGCTGGATTCTGTGCTATGAAAGCTCTTAGTACCAGAAATGAAGAACCAACTAGAGCTAGTAGACCTTTTGACCAAGAACGTGATGGATTCGTGATGTCTGAAGGTGCTGGCATGTTAGTATTAGAAGAGTTAGAGCATGCTTTAGCTCGTGGTGCCAATATTTATGGTGAGTTGGTTGGTTACGGAGCTTCCTGCGATGCCTTCCACGTTACAGCTCCGGCTGAAGGTGGTGAAGGTAGCGCCAGAGCAATAGATTTTGCTATCAAAGATGGTGGTTTAACACCTCAAGATATTGATTATATCAATGCTCATGGTACCTCAACTCCTCTTAATGATAAGAATGAGACTTCTGCTATCAAGACAGTTTTTGGTGCTCACACCTCTAACCTAGCTATTAATTCAACTAAATCCATGGTTGGACACATGTTAGGTGCAGCTGCAGGTATTGAAGCTATTGTTTGTTGTTTATCAATCAGAGACAGTAAAGTTCATCAAACTTTGAATTATGAAAACCCTGATCCTGATTGTGATTTGAACTACACCCCAAAAAATACTATTGATAAAGAAGTTCGAGCAGCTGTTAGTAATTCTCTAGGCTTTGGAGGACATAACTCTGCCATCGTAATTAAAAAATTTGTAAAATAATATAGCGGGGGATTCACTTCCCCCTTTTTCTTAAGATACTGTGAAAAGAGTAGCTTAACTACTTTTTTCAGAGTTTCTTTAGTTTTAAGGAGCTCTATGAAACAATTAATTAAATCATTAATTGACCATTTTGTTAAAGTAGATAAAACTACTATTGCCGGTTGGGATAAAAAATTAGAAGAACTACAATCAATTATTCAATTTAAGTTTAAAAACACTATACTACTAAAAAACGCCTTAACTCATGATTCCTTCTATAAAAAAGAAGAACGTGTAAATACTGAAATATCTCCCTTTGAACGTATGGAATTCTTAGGGGATTCTGTTCTGGGACTTGTGATTGCTCAAGAACTTTTTGTTCTCTTTCCAAAAAAACATGAAGGAAATCTCTCTAAACTAAAATCTAAAATCGTCTCTGAAAAGTTTCTAACCATGAGATCTAATGAAATAAATTTAGGTGATTATCTCCTCCTCAGCTCGGAAGAAGCAAGAAGTGGAGGCAGACTGAAACCCTCAATCGTCTCTGACTCCATGGAATCACTAATATGCGCTATCTATTTAGACGGAGGAATGCCTGCTGCTAGAAAATTCATTAAAAAGTTTATCTTGAACAAGTTTGAAGACTATGTAAATAGAGAAGAGCTTATTAATTATAAGAGTATTTTGCAAGAATATACTCAAGGAAAATTTCAAAAACCCCCTATCTATAAAGTAGTTTCAGAACATGGACCTGATCATCTTAAGGAATTTATTGTTGAAGTATTTGTCAATAATAATTCTTATGGGAAAGGTAGTGGAGCTAATAAGAAAAGTGCTCAACAACAAGCTGCTAAGGTTGCTTGCGAGATCTTAAAGATTCAATAATGCACATCTACCCAGTTTTCCTGCCCCTTAAAGGATGCCCTTTTCGATGTATCTATTGTGATCAATACCTCATTACCGGGTCTGACCACTTCAATCTTGATGAGCATCTCAATGATATAGCTGCCTTTTGCAAGCTTCACTCTAGTGATGAGAAAGAGATAGCCTTCTTCGGAGGTACCTTTACAGCTCTTGACCTAGATTGGCAAGGAGAACAATTCGCTAAGTTATCCCCCTTCCTTGATGATAAAACAGGTATTCGTTATTCTACCAGACCAGACTGTATCACAGAAGCTGATTTATTATTAGCCAAAGAATCAGGAGTAAGAACTATAGAACTGGGAATTCAAGACTTTTCTGATCAAGTTCTAAGCCAAAGTTACAGAGGATATAATCAAGCTACTGCTATCAAAGCCTGCAAGCTGATTAAGGATCATAACTTCAAACTAGGAATACAGATAATGCCGGGATTACCGGGCTTTTCTCCACAAAGTTTAGCAGAAACAACTAAGCTAATCTTAGACTTAAAACCTGACTTTGTGAGAATATATCCGACACTTGTCCTGAGAGCTACTAAATTAGCTGATTTGTATCAAGAAGGCGCTTACAAACCCTTAGAATTAAAGGAAGCAATATCAATATGTGTTGATTTATTTCAACAATTTACTGCTTCAAATATTATTGTTATTAAGATGGGTGTCCAAATAGATACACTAGATAGTAATGCTGTCGTTGCCGGTCCATATCATAAAGCTTTTGGAGAACTGGTAAAGTCTCATTTACTAATCCATAAATTAAGCAAGCAAATTCCTCAAACTGCTTCTAAACTTGAGATTATTGCTTCAAAACAAGATATTTCAAAACTTACCGGACACGCTAATTATGGACTAAATCTCCTTAAGCAAATACATCAGGATAAAATATTTAAATTAACAGTTGACACTACTGCAACAAAATCTATAATTAGAATAAATTCAAAATAAGAGAGGCAAGATGAAAAAAATAATTATAATCTTATTTCTTACACTTCTTTTGGTTTCTTGCGGGATAACTGATTTTGAGATGCCTTCTTGGGATGTAGAGTTAACTAGTATCCCATTAATGAATGAGGACTTCCCTGCCTCTGATTTAGAAGGCGAAAACATTATTATCGAGGATGGTAATCTTATAGCTCTAGTGGAAGACCAGCTAGAAGAAACTACTCCGGAACTGTCAAAAATTATTGTAGATTCAACTCCTATCGTGCCTGTTCTTAGTAACATCCCGGTAGAGATTCGATTCGAAATCCAGTCTATCAATACTAACACATCCTTTAGGATTATTGAAGGTTCTTTTGAATCAGGCCAAATGAATGTAGAATATACGGGTGAAGTTAATGATTTCCAAGTCTTACATATAGTCTTTAATCAATTAATTACTGAAGAGGATGAAATATTTACATTAGCCCTTAAACCTAATGATTTTACAGATAATCTTTATATCATAGAACTTGCTGGACTTACTCTTATTGATCAAGAGATAGATGGAGAGTTCTGGTTAATTGATATAGAAGTTGAAGCAGAAACCAGTGGTGGGATTGGTGAAGACCTGGGAGCTGTTCAATTAACTATAGACGATGAGTTATTCTTCAGTGAATTTACAGGATTTATAGATGATGTTCAAACTTTAGATAGTGAAACAGATGTCGAGATCGAGTATCCCAGCAATATAGAGAATGCTGTAATTTTAGCAGAGATATCCATGTATTTTGATGTTTATAACAAAATTGGCTTTGAATTTGAATTAATGGGAGATCTAGTTGCTTATCGAGATGGGGTAGCAATTGATACTATCAAGATAACAGATGGTCCTGATAATGATTTAGCTGATGTAGATTTTTCTATCCATGCCTGTCATCCTGATAGTGCAGAAGCTTTAACACATATTGAAATCATAGATAATGAAAGAGTAAATCAGATGTTAAGAAAGATGCCTGATAACATAGCTTTCTTGAATCCAACATATAAAGTTTCTAATTTGGATGAGAATGTCCCCGGCTTTGTTTCTAATCAACATACTATAAGAAGTGATTATAGGATTGAAATTCCACTAAGAGCTTCCTTTCATGATGATTTTCTAATCTATCCGGATCAAGTCTATGAAGTTGAGATTAGTGAAGATAACCAAGATTTGATTGATGAAAGAGTCAATAATGCCAGTATTGAAGTAGAAGTCTTGAATGACTTCCCAATGGGTGGTGTTTTAGATCTTTTTGTCTCTTCTCAAGAGTTATCTGCTGATGCTGA
The DNA here is from genome assembly GCA_016838885.1 of Candidatus Cloacimonadota bacterium. Lineage (GTDB taxonomy): Bacteria > Cloacimonadota > Cloacimonadia > Cloacimonadales > JAFGVF01 > JAEKNW01. The sequence continues at coordinate 8,137 of JAEKNW010000272.1, read as the reverse complement.
TTCACTTGCTTTAGCTGAACTTCAATTTTTGGGTTATGATATTCAAGTGAGTGAGTTAAATCAAAGTTATGAAATTGAATTGAGCAAAGAAGATTTTAATCTATTTTTAAATGAAAAAGTATTTATGAGAACCAGGGTTAGATTCTTTAATAGTGATGGATTTGTAGCTATTTTACTTGAGGATAACTTAAGTGTAAAAGGCCAACTTAACATTTCAATAAAGGTTGATTAACATGAAAAGATATCAGATATTAATAATTTTAGCACTAATGTTAGTTACTTTTGTGGGAAACATTGAAGCTCTCACAGATGCTCATTCTATGGGATTTGCGGATAGTTATTTTTCTCGAGCTAAGTCATCTACAGCACTTCATTGGAATCCGGCCAACATAGGCGATGAAGCTTACATGCAATTACCTATACTTAATACAAATATCAATCTTTCTAACAACTTGTTTAATCTTGATATGAATGGTATTTCAGGGAAATATTTAACAGATAAGGATAAAGAGAAGCTTCTTAAGGAAATAGATGGTAGTTTTGTTGTTGATGGAACAATAAGAAGTTTAATTTTTGGGATGTCAGATAAGAATTTGGCTTTTAGTTTAGGCTTAAACATTTTAACAACATCTAAGATTTCAGAGGAGTTTATAAGGATTAGTCTTTATGGAACAGAGTCTGATAATTATCATTTTAACAAGAGTGATTTAGACTATAATTTATTAACTTATACAGATATAACTGGTGGGATGGGTGGATTAAAGCTCCAGAAGATAATTCCTGCCTTAGATAAAACAAGCATTCCAGAGATAGAGTATGGTGTTTCAGCCAGTGTTTTAACAGGGATTGCCAATATTAAATCAGCGAGTTTTTCTGCAGATTATGTATCCAATATGGACCAAGGTTTAAATACTGAAGCTCATTTAAAGCAAAAGGAAGCTTTTGGCGGTTTTGGTTTGAAATTCAATTTATCCTTTAATTCTCAGATTAATGAGAATTTCTCAGCAGGAATGGGATTTGACAATATTTTAGGTTTTATCACTTGGACAGGTAAGACAAGAGTTCGTGAAAACAGATATTGGATTGAGGATGTATATATTTCTGATTTAGATGAAGATATTCTTTCCGATGAAGATGATCTAAATGATATTGATGGATATACTACGAATCTACCTCTAATTTATCGTCTAGGGACGCTTTATGATTTTGGTGAGATAGACCTTTCATTAGATTATGCCCATACTTTCTGTGATAATAACTATAATTTAGGTAGAAATAGCCTGTCTATTGCTTCAGAGTTTAAGTGGATTGAGAAAGTCCCTTTTAATATAGGATTCAAATTTGGTGATGGTGATAATGCTATAACCACTGCTTATGGGATTTCTTATGAGGGCAGTTATTTCCAAGCTGGTTTTTCTTTGCAGGTAGCAGATAGTATTTTACCGGGTAACAGTTCTAAATCTCTTTCATTTGGTATTCACAGCCAAATTAGTTTAAATTAATAAATAGAGAATGATTTTTTTATCACTTAGCTTAGCAGCATTATTTTCTTTTATTCTTTACTGGAAGACCTATCCTGAGATAAGTCAGAAAAAGAGAGTTCTTCTCTTCTTTCTCAGGCTAATTACGCTTTGGATTATTCTCTCCTTTTTGTTGATTCCTATATATAAAGTAACAAGAATCTCATCAGTCAAGCCAGAGGCAATAGTATTAATAGACACCTCTCAAAGTATGGATTTACTCCAAGAGAACCAAGCTAAATCGGATATTGTTCAGGCTTTTCTAGATGATATTGAGGACGATTTAGAAGACAATTTTGAAGTTGACTATAATAATTTTGCTGCTTCTCTAAATGGAAAAAGTAATGATAGTAATTTACTCAAGAGTATTGAAGAGTTATACTCTTTAAGCAGTGGCAAGCAAACTGAGATATTTTTGTTTTCTGATGGTTATTTTAGTAATAGCGAATTTTCAAAATTAAAGAATTATCCCTATAAGATTAACACTTTTAAGTTTTCTAATCAAGAAGTTGAAACAGAGCCTAAGTTGTTAAATATAAGAAGTAATCGTTCAACTTTTCTTAATGACCCTACCCCTATCGAGATAACTTCAAATTCTCATGGAAATAAGGGCTTATATATTGAGATTAAAGATAAGGAAACAACTCTTTTATCCCAGAAACTAGATACAAAAGATGATGATATTTCCAAGGACATATTCAGGTTGAAGTTTGATGAGGTGGGTTTGTATGAACTAACTATCAGCTTAAAAGATACTAATCAAGAGTATGACACGGCAAAGCTAGTAATTAAAGTTAGTGATGATAAGAATAATGTTGTGATATTGACAGATTCTCCGGATTGGGATATTAAATATATTAAAGATGCTATTAAACTTGATACGCGCCTTAAATACAAGTATATAATCGCTAAAGACAGGACATTTTGGGAAGGTGAGAAAGAGATTTCTCTCAAGGATGCCCTTGAAGAGTGTCAGCTTCTAATTCTTAATAATGAAAATAGGCTAATCCTCAACTCCAATGATAGTAACTTTATTTCTAATAAGATAGATAATGGATTAAGCTTGTTCTTGATTGGAAATATCATAAATGGTCTTGATGAATATTATCCTGTAAATAAAACTGATATAAATAGAGATTATGAAGGAAAGATTATCCCTGGCTTAGCAGCTAAGAGTTTTTCAACTTTTGATGCTTATTTGAAGGGGTTTCAGGATCTACCTCCGGTAAAGTATAACTATTATGCTCTCAAGAATTCTGGTCAAGAGATTGCTACTTTAGATAATATGGAGCGTTCTCCGGCAATTACTTATCACCAGTTGAACCAGGCTAAGATTCTTCATTTTGGTTTTTCTGATTTTTGGAGATTTGCCATGCGTCATGATAGTCGGAAATACCAAGAGTTAATTCTCAATATCGCCCAATGGCTTAGTTCAAAAAGTGGTGAAAACTTCCTTGTATCAACTGATAAAGATGGCTATTACTTTGGCCAAAGAATTTTATTTAATGCCTCTCTCTTAGATGAAAAAGGTGATTTTGTTTCCCAGAAGAAATTAAATCTTCAAGTTACTAATGCTGATGGTGAGCTTATTATCTCAGACTTCTTACTTTGGAAGAGTGATAGATACACTTATGAATTAGCTGATTTATCTCCAGGTAACTACAGATATGTTGTTACAGATAGTGATAGTAAGCAGCAAAAAGAGGGTAATCTGGTCGTCTTCGATAATTCTCTTGAACAATCTCATCTAGATTTTAACAATGTTGCACTGCATGAAATTGCCTCAGTTACTTCAGGTCAAGTATATGATAGTGAAGATATTAATACCATCAAAGAGAAACTGGTAAGAGAAAGAATTCCCACTAATCTTTATCATGAGTTCAAAATTCTTTATAACAACTATTTCTTATTATTAGTGATTTTAAGTTTTGCCCTTGAGTTATACTTTAGACGTCGCTGGGGACTGCTTTAACACCTTTGAATCAACTAGGTTTTAGTTACTTTCTTACTTAAAAAAGTTATAGGAGGATATGGTGATAATTAGAAAAAAGACAAGACAAATAAAGCTGGGTAAGATATTTATTGGGGGAAATGCTCCTATTTCCATTCAGTCAATGACAAATACAAATACTGCAGATGTTCAAGCTACTGTGGCTCAGATCCACCAACTCGAAGAAGCAGGCTGCCAGATAATCCGTTTAGCTGTCCCAGATGAAGAGTCTGCAAAAGCCTTAAAACTTATTCTCCCTCAAGTCTCCATTCCCACAATTGCTGACATCCATTTTGACTATAAACTTGCTTTGGCTTCAATTGAAAGTGGGATTGATGGATTAAGATTAAATCCAGGTAATATTGGGAGTGAGTGGAAGGTTAGAGAAGTAATTAGAGCAGCTCAAGAAAACTCCATTCCTATCAGAATTGGGGTAAATGGCGGGTCCTTATCTATGAAGATTATTAAGAAATACGGATTTGGTGAGGAAGCCATTGTTCAATCAGCTTTGGAGCACGTACATATTCTTGAAGATAATAACTTTACAAATATAAAAATCTCTGTGAAATCCTCTAATCTTGATTTAATGATTAAATGCTATGAAAACTTAAGCAGTAAAGTTGATTACCCTCTTCATTTAGGAGTTACTGAAGCAGGGACATACACGCGTGGAACTATTAAATCTGCTATGGGAATAGGTATGCTACTTTATCAAGGAATTGGTGATACCATTAGGGTTTCTCTTACTTCTTCGCCAGTAGATGAAGTATTAGTAGCACGCGAAATACTTCTTGCTTTAGGTCTTAAAACAGGTATGGAAATCATCTCTTGTCCAACCTGTGGGAGAACCAAGATTGATTTGATAACTTTAGCGGAAAAAGTTGAAGAGAGACTAGTCTCTTTTAAAGATAAAGCAATAAGTGTAGCAGTCATGGGTTGTATTGTTAATGGACCAGGTGAAGCTAGAGAAGCAGATTATGGGATTGCAGGTGGAACCAAGGAAGGATTACTTTTTAAGAAGGGTGAAATTATTAAAAAAGTCCCTGAATCACATTTAGTTGAAGAGCTTTATCAATTAATAGTTGCTGATTTCCCAGATGCTTAAAGTTTTAAAGATCTTAATCTTTATCTTTTTATCTTCAAGAGTTCAGGCAATAACTATTGCTGAGACTGAATTTATTGGCAATAAAGAAGTCTCTAATAAAGAACTATACAGAGTTCTAAGTTTTCAAAATGGTGATGATTTTGATTATGAGATAGCTAATCAATCAATTTCAAGAATTTATGACCTCTATCGTTCCGAGGGCTATCGATTTGTTGAAATCAAGCCCTTAGAAGCCCTTCCCATTGATGTTAATCGTGTGAAAATAATTATTACTATTCAGGAATCACCCCTAAATTATATTGCAAACATGACTTTTACAGGTAATTATGCCATCAAAGATCTCATCTTTTCTGAACTAATAAGTAATAGTGATTTTAATACTGATGATATTCCCAAAATTAAACAACTTATCCTGGATCAATACGCTCTCCGAGGTTATTTTTTTACAGAAGTTAATATCGATAAGATGATTCAAACTGATGTAGGAGCTGAGATTAACTTTCTGATTAATGAAAATAAACCCTTTAATCATAACTACTTTCTCTTTCGTGGCAATAGAGTTAGTAAAGATTTCTCACTAATTAAAATTTCCAGATTAGACAGAAGATCTACCCTAACACCCTCTCTTCTGGCCCAAGCTAGGACAAGGCTCTTAGCAAAAAGCTATATCACAGAATGCTCAATCAACCCTCTTGATTATGAAACTTTGCTTATTGATGTTAAAGAAGGTAAGATGACTACCATTTCCGGGATTGTTGGCTATAATAGTAAAAATGAAGATTATCCTTTTAATGGTTTTCTTGATTTTGCCTTTAAGAATCTCTTTGGTAGTGATAGAGCTTTGGGATTCAGATGGAATAAATTACAAGAAAATAGAACAGATCTAGCCCTCTCTTATCATGATTCTGGTTTGAGAAATTACTATTTTTCAGCTGATATTGAGGTTAAAAGAACCGAATATGATACTCTTGCTACTCTCTCAGAACTTTATCTTGCCCTTAATTATGACTTCATTAATCAGGATATTGGCTTATATAGTCGTTACACAAAATATGATATTCTTGCCTCCACTTCTCTTGAAGAACCGGAAGAGATTAATGCTATTGGTGTTTTTTGGCATCAGAATTATTTCGACCACCTGAATAATCCCAGGTCCGGCTATCAGGCCCGTATCTCCATTGACTATAATATGAGTTCTCTGGATGATTCCAACTATAACATCACCAAAGCTTCTTTTGCTTATGCCCACTCATTTAACAATAATTTTGTATTATTTAACAAACTTAATACCAACTATTCGACGAAAAAAAATCTCTCCTCCTACAATGATTTTAAGCTGGGAGGCTTCTCTTCCTTAAGAGGATTCCAAGAAGAGCAATTTTCCGGATATTTAACAGCTTGGAGTAACTCAGAATTGCGCTATCTCTTTGGACAAGACAATAACCTCTTCTTCTTTGCTGACACAGGTTATCTGGAAAACTCTAAAGCAGATATCATAACCAAACAAGGACATCTCTACTCTACCGGATTAGGAATGAGAATTGCCACCAGATTAGGTAATCTCACCTTTGAGTATGGACTTGGCTATAATGACGGATGGAACTCTCTCTATGATGGGTTAATCCACTTCGGAGTGGAAACAAGTTTTTAACTCACCAAGAGGATATAAACAAAAAAAAGACTTGTATTTAATAATTTTATTTGACACTAGGACTAAAAAATATTATTATAACTAAAATTATGAAACCTAATGGAGGTAAAGATGAAATTAGTCTCTTTTGCTGATGTCAAATTAGAAGATGTAAATGTAGAAGGTGCTGTCGGAACTAAGATTAGATGGTTAATCTCACAGAAAGATGATGCTCCAAACTTCGCTCTAAGAATGTTTGAAGTTCAACCAAATGGGATGACTCCTTTTCACAGTCATGCTTGGGAACACGAAGTTTTTGTTCTCGAGGGTCAAGGTGAATTAGTCCTTGCCGGAGAAAAGAAACCTTTCAAAAGATATGATGTTATCTATGTAGATCCGGAAATATTCCACCAGTTTAAAAATACCGGGGAAACAGTCATGAAATTCCTCTGTATTGTTCCTCATGAAGATGCCCCTAAAAAGAAGATGAGAGAAGAAAGTAGCGGTAACCCATTCGCTGCCGGTACTGCTAATAATTGCTAATAACTTTGGAGAAAAATAATGAATAAAAAATTAAAAGAGTTCTATAAAGACTTAGTTACTGCTCAAGGTCCATCGGGATTTGAGTATGCAGGACAGAAAGCATATTATGATTTTGTTAAGGATTATGCTGACCAAGTAGAATCAGATATCAATGGAAATGTTGTAGCCACTACAAAAGGAAAAACAGATTTTTCTGTGATGATAGCCGGACATGGCGATGAAATTGGCTTTATAGTTAACCATATTGATGCTGAAGGATATGTTTATGTAAGAGTATTAGGTGGACTTGATGTTACCCTTTTACCGGGATTAAGAATCAGTATTGTTCACGAAGGACAAATCGTAAGAGCTATTTTTGGTAAGAAAGCTGCTCACATGGTCAAAAGTGGTGATAAAGCCCCCGACAAGATAGAAGAGCTGTGGTTAGATATTGGAGCTAAAGATAAAGAAGATGCTGAAAAAAGAGTCTCAATTGGCGACTTTGCTACTTTTACCCCGGGTTATGAAGAACTCACTGATGACATCGTGGTTAGTAAAGCTGCAGATAATAAAACCGGTGTTTTTGTTGCTGCTCTTGTCCAATACTATCTTGACAAAGAAAAAGAGCAAATTATTCCAACTGTGCACAGCGTCTCAACTGTCTGCGAAGAATCTAATGGTAAAGGTGCTTACACTATTGCAGATACCCTTAAACCAACCATCGGAATCGCTGTCGATGTTACTTTCTCTTCTGATCATCCCGGCGTTGATAAGAGAATATTTGGTGATGTGAAAATTGGTGGAGGTCCTGTTATCGCTATGGGAAGTTCCTTAAATCCAAAAGTTTGGAAGATGCTCATTGAAACAGCTAAAGAAAAGAAAATCCCATATCAAGTTACTGTGGACCCTAATAGAACAGGAACTGATGCAGATTCTTTCTTCAAACTAAATGGCGGTATTGCCACAGCTGTTATTAGTATCCCTAATCGCTATATGCATTCCCCAAATGAAGTAATCTCTCTCAAAGATCTTGAGAATACTGCTAAATTAATCTTTGAATTTGTGAAAAAGATTGATGAGGATATTGACTTATATCCTTTCCATCTTAACTAAACCAAGTAAAGATACACTGAGACATTCTCCTTATTGAGAGTGTCTCTTTTTTATTAGCCACCGAAAGCACCGATAAGAAAGAAGAAGAATAAGAGTTTATCCCGAATGATGCAGTAGAGCTTTAGGGAAGAGTGCAGATTTTCCTTTCAGATTATCCCGAATGATGCAGTAGAACTTTAGGGAAGAGTGCAGATTCTTCTAGCAAAATAAGTTACAGAATTTGAAGGCATATAACATATATATTCATGAAAATTATG
>JAEKNW010000271.1 GCA_016838885.1 Candidatus Cloacimonadota bacterium | reverse complement strand
AATTTGAAGGCATATAATATATATATTCCTGAGAATTATGGAAGTTACTTTTGCAAAAGAATATAGTGCTATTCTCAAAGATCTACTGCATTATTTGGGATAAACTAGAATGTTAACTTAATTCCCCAGTTAGTATTGAATAATAGAAAGTTATCGCTGTAATCAAACCAAAAGCCAGCTTTAGTGATGAAAAAGCGAAAATAAGATATTTCTGTTTCATAACCTAAGCCAGTATAGACTGACTCTGTGAAATATGAATAACCAAACCTGATATGAGGTGCTATAAGTTTGATAAGTATGTTATCATTGTTTTTAAAGCTTCCCTCAGAGAGAATCCAGTCTTCGATTCTAAACTCAATAGTAATATCATTTACTCTTGTTTTAACAAGCTTATCCTTTGAATTATATCCTTTCCCCATTTCACTTTTATATTTCTCAAAACTTAAAAGCATAAGGTTAAGAGTGAATTTCGTGTTTTTATCAGTCTCTACTCTTTTCCCATTTCTATAAGTGGTAGTTTCCAGAATTTGCTTGATCCCTACTTCGAGATAAGATAGTTTATCTTTAATTATATCTCCTTGATTGTAGTTCTGGAAGTTATATTTAGCTTTGCTTTGATGATTGAAATTGTAATTATTAATGAATAAAGAGTATTTTATTGTATTTAAGAGATTAAATAGATCAAAAAATAATGCTAAGTAGGAATAATTATCAAATTCATAGTTCTTGGAAAAATCTTTTCTTCTCATATCATAAGTTAATGAAAAATTATTCAATTTAGGAATCTTTAAATTAAGACTTAAATCGTTTTTCCAATCGAATTTCTGGTCAGTAACAACAGAATCGGATTCTGATATGTTTGCATTATAATCTAGATGTTTGAGCACGTTGTCAACTGAAATGGTAAAGTACTCTGAGCATATTGCAAGGCTTGTTGAAACAAGTAGAATTAGGAAAAAAAATGCTTTGAGTCTCATATTCTAAATCTCTTCATGAGTGATTATGTCTATTAAAGCTTTTATTAAAGAGTAATATTCTACCTTGTAGGGAATAGAATCATTTCTATTATTGATAATATCAAATCTTCCAAACCAAAGAATTCTTTTATCAATAATTACGAAATTACTCTTATTATGACAGTCTATCGTTCTTAAAGTAAACCCTTTATCAATAATCATAGTTTGAAGTTGATTAAATCCTTTTTTGTTCTTAAAATCATTCAATAGGAAAGTTACATCAAGACTTTCTAAATCATAGCTGGAAGTGTTGCGAAAGAAATTTTTCATCCCAAGTAAATTTGCTTTAGAAGAAACAATAATAAGTTCATTTTTTGCATTTTTAATATCTTGGAGAATATCTTTAGAATTATAAAGTTCTCCCTTAGTTCTTTTGTTGTAACGCATAAAAACTGATGAAAAATTATCAATAGTTACTGTATTATTTTCTGAGCATAGATTTCTAGTAATTGTATTAAATAATGTTTCATAAGGATGATAGTTTTTGAAATAAAAATTATCACCAATAATATACAATTTATCTTTACTTCTAGTAAAAATATAATCAATTATCATTTTACTTGCTTTATTGTCTTCATCATTAATTAAAGAATAATCAGTCATTGAACCTTCGGCATCAACTGTATCAAAAATAACTATGGAATATCTTTTAGTATCAAAACTTGGAACTGAATGGATAGAAACTTTTTTTGAGGACAATAAATTATCCTCTTTGAGTATTTTGCTTATGAAAAGTGCTTGATCTGAGTATGTAGTAAAGATTCCTATTGAAAAATCAGAATCATTATTAGCTAATAAGCTCTTAACTATTTTTGAACAAACTATGGCATTATGTAAATTTACTCTTCTTGTAGGTGATATATTGAAAAGAATTGGCCTATTTACACAATTATTTATAAATACAATTGGCATAGTATCTGATACCTTATCTACAAACAATTGTCCTTTTTTTTCTACAGAGTGTATTAATGAATTTCCATGTAGATCTTTATTAATTAAACTAAAAATATCATGAGTTATGCCGTATTGCACTTTTAGCATAGCTGCATTACATTTATGACAATTTTCTCTCATATCAAGTCTATCGAAAATATTAGATTGATAATAAGAGTTATTTTTAGAAAAACCCATAAGAGGTATTTGAGGATAAGTTCCAACAATCACTAGTTTTTCAGAAGCTTTTGTAGCTATCCAAAATAAGATTGGAAAAGGTATAAGCTCTGCTTCATCAAAGATGACAATATTAAATTTCTGAGAATCAAAAAACTTCCTCGTTAATAGCTGATTTATTGTTGTACCAATAAGTCCTGAATCGGATAAAATTGAGGTTGTTTCTTCTCTAATACAATTATTTAGTTCTTCTAATTCCTTTATTAGTGACTCATTTCTGGGAGAATTCTCCTCATCACTTAAGATTTTATAAATATCATTTATCCTTGCTAATTCTGGTGATAACAACATTTTTATTTTGTAATTTATAGTAAAACTATTCAATAGGTTATTATATGTATTCTTGCAACAGTCTAATGCACTCTCAAATAAGGTCATTGATTCAATATGCTTTTTATCCTGTATTTGTTTTGAAAGAAAAGTGAATGCTTCCTGAATTGAGTTATTACTACTTGAAACTAGTAATACTCTTTTTCTAATCTGTAGGAAATTTTCGATTATTTTGGATATTGTAAAAGATTTTCCCGTTCTAGCAGCTCCCCAAAAATATGAGTGGGACATCTCCATTGCATTGTTAATAGCTAAAATCTGTGATTGATTTGCTTCCCCATATTTAGGTTGTGATATATGTAGTTCTTTAGAGAATTTAGATTTAATGAGGTCAAAGCTATTTTTGAAAAAATTCTCTGATTCTGAATGTTCATTTAATCGTTTTAATAGTTCTTCTAAAACTATCCATGGTTTTAAAATAAGTGTAGCTTCCTCTATATGCTCCCCAATATCTCTTGTAAGTAGGATACTAAGATAATTGTGGCATCCTGAAGTAATAAAACAATCGTGTTGCTCTCCATTAATGCTGATAGTTGCGGGACTATTGTCAGCTAATTCTATCAAATCATTATGTTGAAAAATATATAAGTTACTATTTTGATCTGTTCCTTTAGTACCTGAAAAAAGATAATAGGATCTTGACCCGAAATGTCTTTTTTGTGCTTCAATTTCTAGTTTAACGGATTTAATTAATGACTTAATATAATTCATAATAGCTCCTTAGGGTATTTGTAAGCTATGGAAAAAATAAACTTAACATTTCATATTTATAACTGTAATACTATTAATTTATTTATTTAGAATAGCATATTGATAGTCAAGGATTTTTTTAGTTCTCATGGGCTTAGGGTAAATTTTATCGTTAGTAATGTCAGGAGGGCAGGTTATATAACAAAGCGTTAAAAAAGACCATACATCTGCCTCTATGTTAATCCCGAATGGTGCAGTAGAACTTTGATGAAGAGTGCTAGATTCTTTTAGCAAAATAAGTTACAGAATTTGAAGGCATATAATATATATATTCCTGAAA
>JAEKNW010000270.1 GCA_016838885.1 Candidatus Cloacimonadota bacterium | reverse complement strand
TTTCATTTTTCATTTTTCACTCTCTTCTTCTTGGGATGGCGTATGCAATACGCCCCTACATTCGTGTAATTCGTGAAATTCGTGGATAGATTTCTTCTTCTTTCTTATTTGTGTTCATTTGTGTTATTTGTGGCTAAAATCTTTTTCTTCTTAGAATAAAAAAGCCCCGCTGCACAGCGGGGCTCACAAGGAGGTTATTAGTCTAAAAAACTTAAACTAATATTGTGTTTATATGTTTTGGTTATTTCATTTTAACGATTTTGAATGATTTTGATTGGGTTGGAGAAGTCATTTTAACGAAGTAGATACCATTAGCAACTTTTTTGTTGTTAAGGTCTCTGCCATTGAAAGTGAATTCATGTGAACCGGCTTCAAAAGTTCTTCTGCTAACAACTTGACCTAAAAGGTTGTAAATAGTGATATTAGCAGTTTCGCCTTCTTTAACTCTTAATGCAGTTGTAGTTGCATCTGTGAAAGGTGAAGGACCGAAGTTATTGAATACAGTTTCTGTGATTCCAGGAACTACAGGTTCATCTTCAACTGTTACAACGATAGGACCGTGGAAAGAGTTTTCGTTACTTAATTCAGAAACTTCTAACCAGTAGTAGTATGTTGTAGATTCAACTTCATTATCTGTATAAGAGTAATTTGAAGTTTGAGTTGTGTTATTAGCAGCAACAACACTTGGGTTGATTCTGATAGCTTGATCTTGGTTGTTTGTTTCAGCTCTGTACACATTATATCCGTGTAAGTTACTTTCTGATTCAGTTACCCATTTCAATGTAACGTATTCGTTAGCATGTGCTTGAGCTGTGAATGATGAAAGTTCTACAGGAAGGGTAGGCTCTGTGATAACGATTTCTTTTTCTTCTTTTGAACCATCAAAATAGATAGTAACAGTTACAACACCACCAGGGAAAGCACCTTCAAATACACGTAAACCATCTACATACACAGCACCTAGGAAGATGTCTGTAACAAATGTGAATGTATAGTTTCCTGGTGCACCAGCATCAACGATAGCACCAAAATTGAATGCACCTGCTAAAGCAGGTAGAGGGATAATTGGAGCACCAATAGCACCAGGTACAGGAGGAGTATATCCAGCTGGGACTGGGCCATCAAATTCTACACTGATTTCTACAGTAACAGTTGTTCCAGGAACTATTATAGGTTCTTCATCTTCATATACATCAGTTGTAGTAAATGACCATACTGGCATATCGCCTGCAGGGTATAACATTTCACGAGTAGCTTTCATTCCACGTTTTGCTTCTGTGTTTACATAAGGTGCGATTGACCATGTATAAGCAGTATTATAGTCTAATTCACCAGGATTGTAAGTTAATACATTACCTAAATCCATAGCATCTCCACCGTTCCAATATACCATGTAACCGGTTGGAGGTACTGTGCCTTCATAAGTCCATGTTAATTGTGCATCAAGAGCTACAGCTACAGCACCATCAGCTGGTGTGCCTACTGTTGCCCATGCGTCAGGACCATCAGGAAGTGGCTCAGCCATTGTTGTGAATGACCATACTGGCATTACACCTTCTGGATATAAATAAACACGGCTTGCTTTCATACCTTTTTTAGCTGCATCATTAACATAAGGTTTGATTGACCATGTGTATGTTGTTTCATAAGCTAATTCAGGATCATAAGTTAAAACATCACCTAAATCCATAGCATCTCCACCGTTCCAGATTAATTCGTAACCGGTTGGAGCATCACCTTCTACAGGAGCTACCCATGAAATTTGTGCATCAAGAGCTACATCTACAGCACCGTTTGCTGGAGCACCAACTGTTGCCCAATTTACTGTAACTACGGGACCTACGGGTCCACCCCAGGCAACGACATGTCCACCACTACCATCATTATAGTATGTAGCATCACCTGGGTTTTTAGCTAACTCATAATATCCTGTTTCATTTCCATCAGCGTCAATAAACCAGAATCTTGCTGTAGTTCCAAAAACACCCCAATTAGTTAAAGGTTGCATTTGAATTAGTATTCTTCCAGGAGTATCAGCATCAGTCCCATCTAAATATAATGTTGGAGCTGAATTAGATCCACCTGTTCCTCCTGGCCAATTCCAGTACATGAAGTCTGCAGCATTAGTCCACATCTCTCCACCCATGAAGTTGTTAAAAAGACATACTTTATAACCGATTGTACCAGCGTTATGGTAGCCGCCTTCTTCAGTTTGTAAATCAAACACTGCAAGATGTTGAGCAAAAAGCCCAATCATGCCTAGTAAAAATAAGGATACAATTAATAATTTTTTCATTTTTTCTCCCCGATATTATTTACGTGCAGTAGCACGTTTAGTAGTTATATTTCTGCCAGCTGGAGCATTCCAACCAGTATAAGCTTCTGTAGAATAGATTAAGAAACCATCACCAATATTGATATCAAATGAAGAACCTGGAGTAGAAACAAGATATTGCTTCCATCCATGAGTTGCATTATCCCATGTTGATATTGATGTTACGCCACTACCAATTGAAGATGCCAATTGAGCAGTTGAGGTTAAATCACTTCTGTTAAGAGGTAACATTACTGTATGATAGTCATTAGCTATAAAATCATAATTAGCTTGAGTTGGTAAGGTTCCGGCACAGTAGAAATCAACATTGCTTGCTCCTGCCATATATACGAGAAATGCATCACCAGCTTCAATAGCAAATGATGACCCAGGAGTTGATACTAAATACTGTTTCCAACCGTGAGTTTCATTATCCCAAACAGATATTGAAGTTACATCAGGACTAATAGCAGCAGCTAATTCAGCTGTGGTAGTAATCCCAGTATCTCCCATTGGCAAGGCGATCATATTAAAATCGTTTGCATATAATTCATATTTCACATATCCGACGACATCGCTGAAGTCTGATTCGACAGCGAAAATAAAAGTTACGGACGCAATCAAAAGCGCTAAGACAAGCAACTTTTTCATATACGAACCTCCATAAGTTCTTAGTTTTTGTTTTGGTCACCACACCACTACAAAGTCATAATATGAATTTAGATAAAAGCTGTCAAATTATTTTTTAACTTTTTTTGTTTTTTTTGTTTTTAGCCACAAATAACACAAATAAAAAGAAGAATTTTAGCCACTGATAACACGGATAAACACGGATTAAGAGGAAGAATTTTAACACAAAAACACAGAAATTCACTAAAACATGAAGAAGAAGAAGAAAAAGATTTTTAGCCACAAATAACACAAATGAACACAAATAAGAAAGAAGAAAGAAGAAAAAAGTCCACAGATTACACTGATTTACACTGATTAAGAGGAAGAAAGAAATAGCCACAGAAAACACTGAAAATAAGAAGAAAGAAGATCCTTAACACAGAGTTACTCAGATGGTAAGAGGAGTTTCACAGAGTTTTAAGAAAGAAGAGGAAGAGCCTTTCACACGAATTATTTTGTGAATGGAAACAAAGATAGAGCCCGTGCGTCTTAAATCCCCTCTTCATTTGCTCAAGCAAATGTTTCCAAGAGGGGTGGCATCGAAGATGACGGGGTGTTTAAGTC
>JAEKNW010000269.1 GCA_016838885.1 Candidatus Cloacimonadota bacterium | reverse complement strand
TTTAGACGCATATAATATATATATTCGGAAAAATTATGGAAGTTACTTTTGCAGAAGAATATAGTGCTATTCACAAAAGTCTACTGCACTATTTGGGTTTAACCCGAATAGTGCAGTAGAGTTTTAGGGAAGAGCCCTCTATACTTCCCCAAAGCCCTACTACATCATTCGGATTAAACAAGAATAAGCCTCGCGGAGCGAGGCTTATTCTTATTATTTGACGAGATGCCTGCAAGATGCAAGCGTTCCCAGTATTATTTCATCAGAACCATTTTCTTAGTTTCAGTTCTATCTCCAGCTTTTAATTTATAGAAATAGACGCCTGATGCAACAGCATTATCTTGTTCATTATCACCATTCCAGACAAAAGAGTAAGAACCTTGGTTAAAGTTGTCTTTAACTAAAGTTTTGACTTTTTGACCTTTAAGGTTATAGACAGCTAACTCAACATCTTTAGTATCTTTGGTTAAGTTGAACTTAATTGTAGTAGTTGGGTTAAATGGGTTTGGATAATTTTGTTCTAAATTAAGGTTAACCACTTGAGCATTATTATTATCTTCGTTAGAAACACTTGAGAAGTCAACATATTGTCCGTAAACCCCGAGGATAACAGTCTTTCCTGAAGAGATACCATCAGCCCAGAAGAAGAAGGCTTTACCATCACCCATAGGAACGATTCTCACAGATTTTTGGTCTTTTAACTCGTTAGTTAAAGGAATACCTGTAGAGCCATTGAGAGTTCCACCATTATATCTGATTAGATTCATATAAAGGTCAAATTCAAGCCCTTCTTGTTGTTCCCAAGCTACAGCATAATAACCATTACTAATTCTAGCAATTTTTGGATTTTGTTGAGTTATTTCTCCTTCGCCTAGGGTAACACCTTCTTCAGCGAATTGGAAGTCTCCATCAAAAGAAATTTTTTGTACTTTAATATCTGGATTTTCTGAAGTAAGACTCTCATTCCAAACAACATAGATAGCATCACCAATTGTTAAATCAGAATTTTTGGCTTCATTAAGAGCTTCATCAACTACATCTAAACTAGTAGGGATTCCTTCCTGCCAAGTAAAAGTACCGTCATCTTGGAAACCTTGTGTAAAGATAGTTGAAATGACGTTATCTCGGTTATCCCCCCAAGTGTAATAGAGATTATCATCATAAATCTCACCACTTCCACCTGCGTAAACTTCAATTCCAGAAGGAGTTATAGAGTTACCTTCAATTGAATATCCATCGAAAAGTTCGCCATCTTCATTAACTTTGACGACTCTTCTATCAACTGAAGCTACATTCCAGAGATAGTAATTACCTATGACGTCATATAACTCCATTTCAATGTCATTATTTCCACTTAATGAATTTGAAATCTGAATCCCGTCATCACCCCACATTTTTTGACCGTTGCTCATTCTTTGACCAAAGACTTGTTTGATAAAGATAGCATCATCATTCATAATATTATCACTCCAGCCAATATAGAAATCGCCATTGTAATAACTTACATTAGGGTCTTCTTGTCCTGCAGCCATAGGGTCGGTAGAGGTCATTTCTAATCCCATATCGCCAAATAGATAGTTTCCATCAACATCGATTAATTGAGCAAATAACTTAGGGATAAATCCTCTTTGTTCAATCCAAACAACCATAGTTTGACCAGCATCACTTGTGGCTGCATCAAAGGAAGATTGAGGATAACCGGTGAGAACTGTAACTGGACGTCCATTAGCCTCTAAATCAACGCTACCGTCTGGATTAACAAATTGGAAGAAAATCTGTACGCCATTGCTTGCAGCACGGGTATCATGCCATACTACTACAGCGTCACCTTGTGATTGACGTGGATAGGCTTCGATTAAATCATCTTTACCTGCATCACCACTTAATCCAAAGAAGACAGTTTCACCGTTATCTGCTAAGACAAACTCAGAATCAGCATTAATAACTTGATGAGTAATTCCAATTGAACCTGTGCGTGCATCTAAAAATACCACAAACACATGATCACCAACCATTTTGATTAATGGATTGTTTTGTTCATTTGGAGAAGTACAGATAGCTAAGCCATCAGCATCCCATTGGAAAGTACCATCTGCATTAAGGTGTTGGGCATAGACGTCAACTTGTGGAAAATCACCATTTCTCATATCTGTCCAAGCAACATAGGCTCCACCGTTGGTATCGCTGTCTATTCTAAGGGTAAGCTCTCTAACTTGATTGGCTCTTACCTCAACCCCATCTTCATTCCAGAGTTTTTCTCCTGAAGAGTTTATTTTCTGAGCATAAATACCTACATTATCAAAGGAATTTCTTTTATCTTGCCAAGCAATAATAGTATTTCCTAATCCATCAGATTGAACTTGAGGATAGTTTTGAGTAAAACTTTGTGGGTCATCTTCATCACTATAAACTTCTAAATAATCGCCCCAATCAGCAGTACCATCACTTAAAATTCTTTGCGCAAAAATATTTGATGTTTCTTCACGTTTATCGTCCCAAACAAAGATAAAGCCACCCAATCCATCAGGGGTAACTCTTGGAGTTGTTTGATCACCATTGGCAACTGCAATCGGTAAGGCTTCGCCCCAAAGTGACACACCTTCACTATTAAATCTCTTAGCATAAATATTCTTAGTGTTGTTCATTTCTACTTGGTAACCAATAAAGAAACCGCCATCTCCATCTTCTCTCATTGAATTGGAAGTTTCAGGAAAAGCTGTATTAGCGATAGGCATTCCATCAGTTTCCCAAAGATTGTTACCATCACCATCTAAATTAGCAGCATATAAATCAGCTGAAGGATTTCTACTATCTCTCCATAGGATATAAGCTCCACCAACATTGTTTTCCACGATATTAAGTGATATCTGAATATCTTGGTAGGTACAAACAGGGACTCCACCTTCTTGCCATAGTAACTCACCATCATTACTTATTTTTTGAGCAAAAACATCCCCATCTTGTTCTAAGGAGAAATCAATCCAAGCAATCACAAAGTTTCCATCAGAGGTTTTGATTATTACAGGATCTTCTTGTCTGTCAATTTTGTTATCGATAATAGTAGGCTCTTGGCCCCATTCCGAGTTTCCATCTTCATCATATTTCATAGCAAAAAGGTCTCTTCCACCATATTTAGTATCTGACCATACATACACAATACCACCATCATCGGAAGTAGCAGTCGCACGAGACCATTCAATATTAACCCCTTGCCTAATCGGCAAAGCAGTGTCCCACATAGTTTGAGCTGCACCTAGGGTCGTAAGTAACATTAGCAAAACAATAAGTCTAATTCTCATTAGATCCTCCATTTAATATTTAAACTCTTTATAATCTAATTAAAATATTGTTTAATGCAAGATACTTTCCAAAAGACAAGTAATAAACTAAATAGAGACTATAATTGTTATTATTTTGATTTGCATATTTAACCCGAATGAAGCAGTAGAGCTTTCGGGAATAGTGCAGATTCTTTTAGCAAAATAACTTACAGAATTCGGACGCATATAATATATATATTCGGAAGAATTATGGAAGTTACTTTTGCAAAAGAATATAGT
>JAEKNW010000268.1 GCA_016838885.1 Candidatus Cloacimonadota bacterium | reverse complement strand
TGGTTTAATGGATTTAGGTTTTAGACTTTGGCTATTGCAACAATACTATTAGATTAATAGAGTTTCAATCCTTGGTTTAATGGATTTAGGTTTTAGACTTTTAACCATAGTTGAACATCGCGTTTGCATCGATTGTTTCAATCCTTGGTTTAATGGATTTAGGTTTTAGACTATTATATCGCTCATGGAACAAGCAGACTGGGGATAGTTTCAATCCTTGGTTTAATGGATTTAGGTTTTAGACTATCACTGAATGTCAATATTGAAAGGCTGAATTTAGTTTCAATCCTTGGTTTAATGGATTTAGGTTTTAGACTTTTCAAACTGAAGACAAAAAAAAGTATGAGGAAACGTTTCAATCCTTGGTTTAATGGATTTAGGTTTTAGACACCGCTCTTTATTATCCTAGTAATAGATATTTTTTGTTTCAATCCTTGGTTTAATGGATTTAGGTTTTAGACAACACAATGCAGGGCAGATCTCTACATCCGATGAATCGTTTCAATCCTTGGTTTAATGGATTTAGGTTTTAGACGACATTAGGAAAGAATTGCTTTCCTTAAAAACCGAATGTTTCAATCCTTGGTTTAATGGATTTAGGTTTTAGACAATCGTTTTTTAACTTCAGCCAAGGGTGCATTATTAAGTTTCAATCCTTGGTTTAATGGATTTAGGTTTTAGACCAACTCCGCATCTGGGTTTCTGCAGAAAAAAGCAGAGTTTCAATCCTTGGTTT
Organism: Candidatus Cloacimonadota bacterium; assembly: GCA_016838885.1. Taxonomy (GTDB): domain Bacteria; phylum Cloacimonadota; class Cloacimonadia; order Cloacimonadales; family JAFGVF01; genus JAEKNW01. The sequence continues at coordinate 2,861 of JAEKNW010000268.1, read as the reverse complement.
AATGGATTTAGGTTTTAGACACTAGTTTGAAGTTGTTTTTCGTTCATAATTTATCCTGTTTCAATCCTTGGTTTAATGGATTTAGGTTTTAGACGTTAGCTTCATAATTATCTCCTCATATAATCCTTCCGTTTCAATCCTTGGTTTAATGGATTTAGGTTTTAGACTTCATTTTGAAACATACATTATAATAGAAATAGATGTGTTTCAATCCTTGGTTTAATGGATTTAGGTTTTAGACGAACTGAAAAGCTGAAAGTTGCGACCGATATTGCACGTTTCAATCCTTGGTTTAATGGATTTAGGTTTTAGACAATGTTTTTTCTTGTTCACTCATTTTTATCAATCTCGTTTCAATCCTTGGTTTAATGGATTTAGGTTTTAGACAGATCTGTTTCAATTCTATCTTTTCTAAAAGGCTTTTCGTTTCAATCCTTGGTTTAATGGATTTAGGTTTTAGACTTTTCATTATATCTCCTCATTATATATTAATTTATGTTTCAATCCTTGGTTTAATGGATTTAGGTTTTAGACAATATAAACTAAGTGGAGACGGATTATACCTCAAACGTTTCAATCCTTGGTTTAATGGATTTAGGTTTTAGACTGGCTTACTTCTATGTGAGAGATTTCAATTTATATGTGTTTCAATCCTTGGTTTAATGGATTTAGGTTTTAGACTTCAGAAATGCTATAAGAATTTATGACTTCAGTGTGTTTCAATCCTTGGTTTAATGGATTTAGGTTTTAGACCAGAAACCCTGGCATACTTCCCCACTACTGCCTAGTTTCAATCCTTGGTTTAATGGATTTAGGTTTTAGACTCATAGACTGATATATCATAATCTCCGACTATTTCCAGTTTCAATCCTTGGTTTAATGGATTTAGGTTTTAGACCGAATGCGGACGGGGAGCGGACACGTCAGGGGATTTGTTTCAATCCTTGGTTTAATGGATTTAGGTTTTAGACGCTCTAATACCATCGGTAAAGCCATAATCATTGCCAGTTTCAATCCTTGGTTTAATGGATTTAGGTTTTAGACCGAAGAAAAAAGCCCCATAAGCCCCCTGGCATTATGGTTTCAATCCTTGGTTTAATGGATTTAGGTTTTAGACATACTGATAACCTTAGGGACTGCTGGCGTTTCTTGGGTTTCAATCCTTGGTTTAATGGATTTAGGTTTTAGACTGGTTGTGTGTGGGGCTGATTTTATCTCTTTTATTCCGTTTCAATCCTTGGTTTAATGGATTTAGGTTTTAGACATAAAGCCTTAAAAGGAACCTGAAAATTCATTTGAGTTTCAATCCTTGGTTTAATGGATTTAGGTTTTAGACCGCAACTAGGATATTGAAAGGGAAAGAATAATCTTGTTTCAATCCTTGGTTTAATGGATTTAGGTTTTAGACCTACTTCGCCAAGAACTAAGAGAAAAGAAAATGACTGGTTTCAATCCTTGGTTTAATGGATTTAGGTTTTAGACCATCCCTATCTCCCCAAGTGGTGCTTAGATGCTTTGGGTTTCAATCCTTGGTTTAATGGATTTAGGTTTTAGACATCCCCCATCTTACCCTATCCACGACGCTATAGAACGTTTCAATCCTTGGTTTAATGGATTTAGGTTTTAGACCAATATGATTTTGCAATTTCTACTTCTTGCTTAATTTGTTTCAATCCTTGGTTTAATGGATTTAGGTTTTAGACGCACGAAGGGAATACTATAATCAAAAACCTAATAAAGTTTCAATCCTTGGTTTAATGGATTTAGGTTTTAGACATGGGCAATATAAGCTAAGTGGAAACGGATTGTATAAGTTTCAATCCTTGGTTTAATGGATTTAGGTTTTAGACAGAATATTAATTAATTCAAAAGGCGAATTCTCGGCGTTTCAATCCTTGGTTTAATGGATTTAGGTTTTAGACGCAAGCCAAATTCAATTGGACGACGGCTCCACCTTGGTTTCAATCCTTGGTTTAATGGATTTAGGTTTTAGACTTTAATGAACTTTTTTCTAAAAGCTCGATTACCTTTTGTTTCAATCCTTGGTTTAATGGATTTAGGTTTTAGACTACACTTACTATTAATGCAATAGCCATTCCAATTAAGTTTCAATCCTTGGTTTAATGGATTTAGGTTTTAGACAGCTATTGACTTAAATCAAACTTATATTTATGACAAGTTTCAATCCTTGGTTTAATGGATTTAGGTTTTAGACAATACAAGATAAGCTATAGACAGGCCGTCAAATTAAGTTTCAATCCTTGGTTTAATGGATTTAGGTTTTAGACATCTATAATACTGCCATTATAAAGATTAATAAACAAGTTTCAATCCTTGGTTTAATGGATTTAGGTTTTAGACTTTAAGTAATTGCGATTAGGTTTTTTAATAAGAAGAGTTTCAATCCTTGGTTTAATGGATTTAGGTTTTAGACAACTATTTTGTTAGTCAATCCTAACAAGTAGATCCAGTTTCAATCCTTGGTTTAATGGATTTAGGTTTTAGACCTAATAACTTACAAGATTGCTGGGATAATTACCTTATGTTTCAATCCTTGGTTTAATGGATTTAGGTTTTAGACGATACCATTACAGGAATTAATCAATCAGATTATGCTGTTTCAATCCTTGGTTTAATGGATTTAGGTTTTAGACCTTAAAAAGCTCTGTGATGAGAATATTGATTAATTGTTTCAATCCTTGGTTTAATGGATTTAGGTTTTAGACCTTCTATTGTTCCGTCATTATCAAATTCTAAAGTTCGTTTCAATCCTTGGTTTAATGGATTTAGGTTTTAGACTTTCAAATTCATAATATTATAGTAAGATTTTCTGTGTTTCAATCCTTGGTTTAATGGATTTA
>JAEKNW010000267.1 GCA_016838885.1 Candidatus Cloacimonadota bacterium | reverse complement strand
ACAACTAAACTATAATCATATACGAGGTATTTTTGTCAAGTGTTATTTCTTCTTATTTTACTGTCTATCAGTAAGTTAATTCATGTCGGAAAGATTAGTAATTGTTGATTTGGTGATTTGTTTAATTGTTGATTTGTTTAGTTGAAAAGAGATTGAACACAAAACTTCCTCCTAAGCTCCAGAGGAGTGAAACCTTTGTAGAAGGATATGTAAACCTCTTATGCCGGACCGCGGGCACCCCTGGCCGCACCAAGCTTGAAGAGCTTGGTTGTGGAAGCAAGGGTGCTTCCACTCCATACCACTAGTCGCCAGAATATAACCAAGTTGTCAATCTCCTGCTAACTAAAGCGAGGGGATATGGACTGGGGGCATCTTGCCGCCAGATTTCACCAAGCTACAAGCTTGGTGTAGATGAAAAGGGGATTGAAGAGTTCCCCGTTATCGAACAATATGTAAACATCTTCTGTAGGACCGCGGGCACCCTTGCCCGTCAGATTCTACAGGCTTTTAAAGCATCTTGTGGAAGCAGGGGTGCTTTCACTCCATGCCACTTTTTGCCAGATTCTAACTAGTGCTATTCGCTTTTTCCTTAAACCCAAATAATGCAGTAGATCTTTGAGAACAGCACTATATTCTTTTGCAAAAGTAACTTCCATAATTCTTCCGAATATATATATTATATGCATTCGAATTCTGTAAGTTATTTTGCTAAAAGAATCTGCACTCTTCTCTAAAGCTCTACTGCACCATTCGGGTTTAATTCTACTGCATTATTTGGGTTTAATTATCTTCCAGTATCCTCCCCTACTCGTTCCAATCCGTTCAATTTTTTTGGCTTTTTTAAGAGCTGATATTCTTCTTTTAATAGTTGCCAGGCTTAATCCCAGCTCATCAGATAACTCTTGATAAGTAATGTTTTCATTTGTAGCAACTAAGGAAAGTATATGCAGATTTGGGTCATTATGACCAATTTTAGGGTCAATTATAGGGTCATTAGGGTCATTAGGGTCATTATTACCTGTTTTAGGGCCAACAATAGGGTCATTATTACCTGTTTTAGGGCCAACAATAGGGTCAGTAGCACCTGTTTTAGGGTCAACAATAGGATCATTAGGGTCATATTTATGGTCAATATTATCAGGGGATTGAAGATAAAGAGTAGTTTTCAGAAAATCCTCGTTTGCTTCGAATAGAGGAGAGGTGTTATTAAATGACTTCATAATAGGTATAACTTTGATTCTGATTCCCATTCCACGGGCATCAACGTATTGATAATCTCTCAATACATCCATAATAATAGGATTTCTGGGTGTTCTTCTTCCTCCTACCATTTTTTCAACAGTCATAGAATTAGGAAGAGCTCCAGGGCTTATAATCTCAATTCTGTCCTTGTATAAAGATATTTCTATATCAACATTTCTTGTCCAATCACGATGAGCTAGGGCATTAAGTACTAACTCACGAATAACCTCCAAAGGATATAACCATTTTTTACTTCTTCTGAGGGAAACCTCAATTAAATCTGTTTCCTCTGATATATAAGGTTCGACCATGTTCATAAATTTTTCAATTAATCCGGCATCAATCAAGCTAAGTTGTCCATTTTTATCAACATCCCATCTACCTATTAGAGGGGCATCAATGATAGAATCTATCAGTGCTTTATACTCTTTATCATGAGAATTAAAAGCCATAAATCTTATCCCTGCTTGTTTCAGAAACCTTCTTGGTTTTTTTCCAAAGAGAAGGATTCCGGCAATAGTGCATAAATTTTGCTGAAACTCTGTATCAGTAAGGAATCCATTATCTTTTAGATGCTGTTTCCAATTATCTTCTGTTTTTGGTAATTGAGGATCTTTGATAATATCTTTAAAATAATTTTCATACCTAATTCTATCAAGTGAATCGTAATATGCCCCAGGTACAGGTAGAGTTTCAACATGAATTAACCCGCTAATTTCAGATAATCTGATAATTTGCTCCCGGGTAGCTAACTTACTGATTGAGCCAATTCGAATATAAATATCTTCTCTGTCCTTAAATTTCACTACAAAAGGTTTCATAATCCCAGAATTAACAGTTAGAACAGCGACTTTTAGTTGATTATTAACTTTTATTACTTCATACTTTGGGATTAAAGTAGGATGGATTAATCGACTACAAACAGAATCCATAATCCATTCTTCTAGATTGCTTTTCTTAATACCGGAAATCTCTCCATCATTCTCGACACCAATTAATATTCTACCACCATAACTATTAGCAAATGCGACAATTTCTTTAGCTAATTGCTCTGCTCTGAGATTATCTCTTTTGAATTCAACGGTAGAATTTTCTCCATTATTAATAATTTCCATAAGTTCAATTTTATTCATAAATCCTCATCTATTTCAAATAATCTTTCATTCCTTACTTTAATAATAATATGGAATTTGTCCAGTTTTTTGTTATTAAACCCAAACAAAAAAGGAAGAGATTATTTAACCTCTTCCTCTGGGGATGAATTCAATTAGGAGAAATTTTCTTTTATTTCTTTACTAATACTTGTTATATCAGTTTTCTGAGACTTATGCTTTTTTGATTAACAATTTTTCAATGGTCTCTTGAAAAGACTTCTTAGGTAAGGCACCTGCTGCCATTGATGGTTGCCCTTCAGTAGGAATAAATAATATTGAAGGAATACTTCTAATGCCAAACATGGCAGATAATTCTTGTTGATCTTCTGTATTAATTTTATAGATATCTACCTTACCTTCATACTCTTTTGATAATTCTTCTAAAATTGGAGCTACCATTTTGCAAGGACCACACCAATCTGCATAAAAGTCAATAATTGCGGGTCTTTGTCCCTCAAACTTCCACTCTTTATTATCTTCATAATTAAATACTTTCTCTTTAAAAGTTTCTAATGTTAAATGTTCCATAATTTCCTCACTATTTTTTGTTTTATTAGATAATAAGGTATTTGTTGAATTATGCAAATAGTTTTTTTTATTTTTTTGCCTCTTTAAACCCCACAAGGGTGTTTATATTAAGTGCTATATCATATTTGTCTGTTATATTTTCATTTGTAGAAAATATGTAAATTTTTCACTCCAAGTATTTTTAACTTTTTTTTAAAAACCGGGACAAATCTGAAAAAGTGGACCCTATATAATAGTGAAGGAGAGACTGTTTAAATGAACTAATTGATATTAAAAACTTTAATTTTTAAAAGGGCTCAATTAGTGCACACTTTTTATTTATTACCCATATTTTTGAAATTGACTTATTGCTTGCATGCAGGACACTATCATTAATATTTTAACCCGAATGATGCAGTAGAACTTTGTGAATAGGCAGGGTTCGAAGACCCTGTGTAAGAATCCCCCACAAACCTAAGCCCCGGAGGGGCGACAATCAATTAGATGTAAATAGTGGGTTTAAATGGAAAAAAATCAAAAATTTAAATCAATATTATCGCCCCTGTAGGGCTCATCTTTGGTTGGGAACTCGGTACAGTGTCTTCGAGCACTGCCTATTATATTATCATCCCTTCGGGATTTAATACTAACAAGCTTACAGCTTGGGGCGGAGAGAATCTCCACCGTCCGACAGAAGAGGCTT
>JAEKNW010000266.1 GCA_016838885.1 Candidatus Cloacimonadota bacterium | reverse complement strand
CTAAAAGCTTGTCAAGTAAAATCTTGCGGGCGCGGGGCACTACATTTAGCATTTCAACTCGTTTTTGCTTCTTTTTACCCCTTTTTAGCTAAAAAAGTGAGTAAAATACCCTAAATGGACCCTTTTTTAGTAAAATATTTATTTATTTTTTTTAAAATGGTAAAGATGGGTTAAGCGGAGCTTTTATTAATTTTTAATTTATCTTTTCATTTTTCATTCTTGCCAAGCAAGATACTATTTCATCAATATCATCTTCTTACTAGAAGTAAATCCTAAACTTTCTAATTTATAGAGATATAATCCAGAAGCAACAGCATTATTATTTCCATCCTTGCCATCCCAGACCACTGAATATCTGCCTGCTTCTTTATTATCATTCACAAGTTTTTTAACTCTTTGTCCTTTAATATTATATATATTTAGTTGGACAGGTCCACTAGTCTTAACCGAGTAATTTATTGTAGTCTCAGGGTTAAAAGGATTAGGGTAGTTATTTCCTAACATATTAATAAGGGGAAGGACCTCAGAATCTGGGTTATCAGTGGAAGTAAGGGCAAAGCCTGACAGAGCAATTTCGACAGGTTGACGTGTTTCACCATCATAAATCTGGAAAGTAGCTTCTTTATATCCTTCTGAAGTAGGAGTAAAGCTGATACCATAATTTACTCTATCATTGTAGGGTAACATTAAGGGATAAACATCAAAGTCAGTAGTAATGGTGAAGTCTTCGGCATCTTGTCCGGTTATCACAGGAGGAATCAGTATTTGAGCTGTTTGCTGACCAATTGATCTGACAGTAATGAATCTCTCTTGAGAAGTCTGTCCTTCTTCAGTGTCTTCAAAATCTCCATCAAAAGGATGAATAACTATCTGCGAGTACTCTGCTATTTCTGCAAATTCGAGTCTATGATTGAATCTGGAATTAGTGAAATGATTAGCTTGAGGAGGAGATTCAATATCAATATCATTTAAACCTGTGCTTGTGAAAGTAATCGATTGAATTAAGGGTGAATGGTAACTGACATACCAGTTGTTGTTATCAATGGCATAATGATGATAATAGTCTAAAGCAATTACTAAGTTCTGGGTATCATCATAAGGGAAGGGTGAATCAAGAACTAGGTTTTTCCAGCCAGGACTTGAGTCCTGATTAAAGGGACCATTATATACTTCCACTAAGTCATTATAATCAATCCAATCAGCTTGATTCTCAAAGACAGCTTTATCAGTATATCCCATTAGAACTCTTATATTATCAAGATTCCAATGTGAGCCACCACCATAATCAAATCCTAATTTTTGGATCATCGCGCTATTCATAGCAATATCATCGGAATGATAGATGGTTTGTTTGTATTGTCTGCCCGTAGGCTCAGTGTAAAGTCCTGATCTAAGGTTACCTAGAGTTGAAACATTTTCAGGATTATCAGCTAATCCTACACCATAAACAACAAATCCTCCTGTTAAGTTTTCGGGATCATTAGCAGTGAAAGTAATGGTTTCAGTGTAAGTACGTATATTTGCCGGTAAGAATAAAACTTCTAAATAGTGCATTTTTCCTGCTTCAATAACAAGATGGTCTTGAGATAACTGGAAAATATCAGTAGCGGAATCAAAATCGATTATTAAATCAGTAAAACCTCGATTGTTAATTTTGATATATGCTACTCCGGAGCGGTTTATCGGAACATATCCGCAACTATAAGTATTATAGCCTTCAGGGATATTGATATAGCTAGGCATTAATTCTAGAATTGGATAATCAGCATAATTTTCAATATAGAAATTATCAGCTTTAAGGATTTCATGTGATCTGTGACCATGGAATTTTAGAGCTATAAATTCATCATTATTATTAAGATCTGAGAAATTATGATAATATTCAATCCAATCAAAAGTAGTATAAAGAGTATCTCGTGGTGTAAATATAAAGTTCCCATGATTCTTATCTGAAGTACCTATGATTAAGTTGGTATCGTAATATCTTGACAAAGCTGTGAATCTTAACCTTTTATCCATGATATTATCAATGGGGGGAGAAAAGAGATACATATCAGCATTGTTATCGTTTTTATTTTCAAAAAATAGTACTTTTGATCCAAAATGTTCTTGGTTGGAGATAGATATATTACTTTTCATATCAGAACTATTGATAGAGCTTGTCCAGAAAGGAGGTAAAGCACCGGAAAAACTATCATCAAAAGTAGCAAGGTAATCGTCATCATATATAGTTCCATCAATAGAATTGCCGGTTAGATTAATGGTTCTTATTTCATCATTACTAAAGTAAATATTTACAATGGAGGTAAAATCACCCTCAATCTGTGGAAAAAAATCAACACTTATGTGATAGTCTTCAGTGCTAATATCAATTGGATATGTTGTGTTTTCTTCAATGGTAAAGCAGTCATCTCCAGTCAATATGATGTTATCAATAGTTAAGTTCTGGTAACCTAGATTTTTTACTTGAAGTGTTAAAGGCTCAATATAACCCTTAATCATTAAATCATCCCAAGAATAAGAAGAAGGGAAGGTAATAACATCGGTATCTTGTGAGTATTGACTTAGGTTAAATTTGATATCTGGGGTGTAAGGAACCAGTGCACCATTAGGTGGATTAGTAAAATCCCCATTAATACTGTCTGAGTAATGATGTAAGCATCTATTAAAATAAGTATTTTGAACAGTACTACTGAAGTTTGAGCTTGTAGGGACAAATCCTTCAGTATTGGCTTCAATTGCCACTAGCAGATGATCAGTGTTGTTGTAGGGGAAAGGACTATCAAAAATAATTTGGCACCAACTATTACTAGAAAATTGAGCAGGACCACTATAGACTAAGCTTAACTCAGTAATTGGTAGCCAATCTTGGTTACTTTCAAATGATGTTTTATTTGTGTGTGCTAAATATACTTTAATGTTATCTTCTAGCCAATCACTGCCATGATAGAAATAGGAAATTGATTCAATTTGATGATTATCAATATTAAAATATCCTTGATAATAAATAGTTTGCGACATAGAATAACTGTATAAAGGAGTTAAGGGTATTCTTATATCCTCAACCTGGCCTGTTCCAATCTCAATTTCAACTGATCCGATACTAAGAAATAGTGCAAGTAAACACATACATAGCAATGCCTTTTTCATAATGTCCTCTTTTTTTTACTTATTACAAACTTATCATAACTATTGATATTATATAACAAGAAAAACATTTAGAAAAAAGTTTGTCAAGGATATTTTTTAAATATATAATAAAAAGTGATAAAAGACTGTTCAAACATCAAGCATTACTTAACCCATCTTTAGGTTTTCTTGAAATTTTATAATGATTGTTTAACCCGAATGATGCAGTAGAGCTTTAGTAATACTTCGCTAAAGCTACGTATCACAGGCGAAGAGTGCAGATTCTTTGGGATTGCGGGCATATTCTCTGGGATTGCGGGCATATTCTCTGGGATTGCGGGCATATTCTCTGGGATTGCGGGCTTCCAGCCCGTATTCATTTCTCTTAAAGAGGAGAAATGATGGCTCTCTCTCAAGTAGAGTGGGTCTTAGAAAAAAAGTAATAAAAGTATCTTTGAAATACTAGGTTCACAACAGATACATGACTATAAATACCCTCCA
>JAEKNW010000265.1 GCA_016838885.1 Candidatus Cloacimonadota bacterium | reverse complement strand
TGGCAAAGCTAAAGGATAGGTGTTATTATCAGTTGTGATAGTAAATTGATCAGCATGAGCTCCTGTAATTGTAGGTGCATCAGCTATTGTAACATCTTGAAGTCCTATAGATCTCATGGTGATAGTCTTTTCTAATGATGTTCCGTCAACTGGAGTCATTTCAAATAAGCTATTAGCAGGATAGACTGTTAAATCTGGAGCATTAGGAATTTCTCCAAATTCTAACTTGATATTTGCATAAGCATTTTGCAAGTAATTTGCTGCAGGAGGTGCAATAGGATCTGGATTAGTGATATCACTATAATAGACAATTCCTCTAGTTGAGGTTGAAAGAGTGCAATAGAAATCGTTATTGCTACTGTGATAGCCTGGAGTATTCTCTTCTACGGCAACAACTAAGTTTTGAGTATTATCATAGACAAAAGGAATATCTAATTCAAATTCAATCCAACCCTCTTGGGCTTGAGCAGTAAGAGTTCCATTATATACTTCCATAAATTCAGAAATATCTATCCAATCTGTGCTGTTAGCAAATTCGCTTGCAGTGGTATGTCCCATATAGATGATAAAATCATCAGGACCGAAAGCTCCTGCTCCATTATATTGCCATGATATTTTTTCAATACGTTGGTTTTCAATCACTATTTCACCCGCATAATAGATAACCTGTGAGTAAGTATAACCGTAAAATGGTTCTATTGGCATACTGAGATTCACTTCAGTTCCTGTCCCGACAATGGCAATATTATCAGGAAGTGGAGGTAGAATGAAGGCAGTAGTATTAACTGTAATTGAAGGGATAGCAGTATCATTTGAAAGAACTTCAAAAGAACCTGAATAGGCACCTTCTGCAAAAGGGTCTAAGTTTACGGTTATTATCTGATTTGATTCAGGTTGGACAGTTGTAGAAATAGGATTAAAAGAAAGTTCTGTACCTTCTGAAACTAAGTCAATTTCCAGAGGAGAAATACCCCAGTTTTCGACTATTAAATGGGCAACTCCATTCCTGTTAAGATACACATCACCAAAATCTAAGGTATCTTGAGTTACAACTATAGCTGGTCCTGTCGGAATTTGCTCTATAAAGAAGTTATCAATATTTAGAGTTACATAAGCAGCTCCTGTACCTAAAAACTTAAGTGCAATAAAGGATATATCCTCTTCGACACCATTGAAATTATGAACATATTGATTCCAAGTTGTACTAAATGAGATAGTGTCTCGAGCAGTAAAGTTAATCTCACCAGTATTATTTTCTGCTGTTCCAATAATAATCTGACCACTTTCAGTTGAAGATTTCCCCATAAATCTGATTCTTCTATTAGCCAAGTCATCTATGGGAGGAGTAATAGCGTATAGTTCTGGAGATGCTGCTCCTGAGTTATATAGCCTTAAATTATTATTACTCTCAAATCCTCCCCAAGTTGTAACACCGACAGCTGACCAAGAATCTCCATTAAGTAAAATTGTTGACCAATCTTGAGGCATCTCTCCATCAAGAAGACCCTCAAAATCTTCTAAGTGTGGGAAGTTATAAATCATTGCATCATAACCTGTACCTGTTAGAGGAATAACAGTATCACCATTCTCTGAATCGTTAATAGTAATGTTTGCTTCAAAATCACCAACAGTTTGAGGATTGAAAGCAACAGTAAACTGTACAACATTAGAAGTGATATCTGTAGGGTAGGTGTTAGTGTCAGTAAAAATAAAATCAACATCTTGGTCTATTGAAACACTATTTATTGTTAGTGTTCCTAAACCAGTATTTCTCATGGAGAAAGTAACAGTGTTAGCAATTGTATTTATAATAGTATCATCCCAGTTGTATTCATCAGGGGTTACCATTAACTGAGGTGTAGTAGGAATATCTCCCATTGTTAACAGAACATTGGCAATATAACTTTGTACTGTACCTGTTGGAGGTGTTATAAAATCGAAATTAGTCCCGTCATTATAGTGATAAATACTTTTGTTGCCAGTAACTGTTGAACCATAAAATTCATCTGCTGAGCCAAAGTAGCCTTGAGTATTAGCTTCAAAAGCAATAACTAAGTTATCTTCATTGTTATAATTGAAAGGTAATGTAAGTGAAATAGTTACCCATCCTTCTTGCGTAGTAACAGTAAATGGTCCATCATAAACAAGAATAAAATCACTTAAAGGGAGCCAAGAATCTCCGTTAGCAAATTCATCTAACTCTGTATGACCTAAATATACTTGAATATTATCCTCAGTCCAAGCTCCATTACCATTATAGTAGAAGGAAACCTCTTCAATTCTTTGATTCTCTATATTTATCCATTCTTGATTATAAATAGTCTGTGTTAATGAGTACCCATAAAAAGGCTCTAAAGGAAGGTGGGTATCTATAGCAGTTCCATTTCCGATAACTATTGAACCTTCTTCTGCACTAGTAGTAAAACTCCATATTTGAGATGGTACTAAATATTCAGAAACATTATTAGCAGCAACAACTCTCCAATAATAGGTTGTTAAGGATTCTAGATCATTAACTGCTATTGTCTGCTGAGTGTAATCATCAGCTATTAAGGCTGTTGCATTTGAAGTTGAAACATCTACCATATTATCACTAAAATAAACCTTCACCCAATCAGTATCAGGTCCATTTGTCCAGATTAGTTCTGTAGGAGATGATACATTAAAACTTCCATTTGCAGGGCTTGTTAATATAGGCAATCCTGGTTCGTTTTCAGCAACAAAATGAAATCTGGTATTTGGATAAACTCCAGATAAAGTTCCTGCAGTGGCTGGGAAAGTTCCATCTGAATAATTAAATATTGCTCTTTCGGGAGTAGCTGATGTCGCTGTAAAAATAGGTTGCCCAGTTATATAAGAACCATCATTATTGAGAACTAGAACTTCTAGATTGTCTGTACCATTGTAGGCAAAAGATGAATCAAAGATAATATCATGCCAACCTGTTCCGTTCCAAGTTATGTCTCCTGAAAATACAAGTTCGTAAGTATCATCTGTAGTTGGATCGATGTAATCAACAGAAGCAATACTTATTTCGCTTGTGTGTTTAATATAAATAGATTGATTAAGCATTGAATAATTTGCCGGTGAATTATTGACATTATAACCAATTTGTGTGATTTCCATCTCATTTAATAAATCACCAGATAGATAAATTGTTCTAGACCAGCCATAATCATACCAGCCATAAGTTGGGATATAACTGCTAGTCTCTACACCACTTCCTACTTCAACATAGATAGCATTTAATGAAAATATTATTGCTACTAAAGTTAAAACAATAAAAAATCTTTTCAGCATAGTCACTCCTTAATTTTAAAAAGTTTTCCTCAATATTGTGTTGTACTCAGTGTTATAAATTATTACAAAATATAACTTCCTACTATGGTGGTAGCAGGTTTTGTTTCTAATTAAACAAATAGAATTATATTAATTTTTTTTGGCAAGATATTTTTTTATTATTATGCACTATTAGAATAATGATAACTGTTTGATGGTGATTTTTAATGTTTTTGTTTAAACCAAAATAATGCAGTACACCTTCGCGAATAGCACTATCTTCTTTTGCAAAAGTAAGCTACACTACATAATTTTTAGGAATATATATATTATATGCCTTTTATGGATGCACCCCCTGTGTCCCCCTCAAAAAAGAAGATTTTGCTAAAAGAATCTAGCACTCTTCACCTGTGATACGTAGCTTTAGCGAAGTATTATCAAAGATCTACTGCATCATTCGGGTTAAATATTGGTTATTGTTTAAATCTAGTGGAAACACTATTGATTTTTTGAAATAGATTTGAATTTTATATTTGTTTGATATATAGTTATTAAACAGAATTCTAAATAAAATTGGTTAAGATTGTTCATGATGAATTAAATTTGTGCGATTATTGGTAGCGAGAGGAGGATTTGAACCTCCGGCCTTCGGGTTATGAGCCCGACGAGCTACCAAACTGCTCCATCTCGCGACAATTGTGGTAAAAGAAAATGGGGTGGCTGATGGGGCTCGAACCCACGACAACAGGAACCACAATCCTGTGCTCTGCCAATTGAACTACAGCCACCATATTGATGTCTAAAACTAAATCCTAAAAAATAATGGCACGCCGCAAGGGATTCGAACCCCTGACCCACGCCTTAGAAGGGCGTTGCTCTATCCAGCTGAGCTAGCGGCGCACGTAAAAAAATATGGTAGCGGCACAGGGACTCGGACCCCGGACACTCGGATTATGATTCCGATGCTCTAACCAACTGAGCTATGCCGCCACTTTATTGGTAGCGAGAGGAGGATTTGAACCTCCGGCCTTCGGGTTATGAGCCCGACGAGCTACCAAACTGCTCCATCTCGCGTCAATGTTTCGTTAATTTATTAAAGTGTGATTTTCTGTCAAGTTATTTTGTAAAATAATTAAATTTATTCTTTTATAATCTAACTTAAATCACCATAATCACTCTAATCAAAATGGCACGCCCAAGAGGAGTCGAACCCCTAACCTTCTGATCCGTAGTCAGACACTCTATCCAATTGAGCTATGGGCGCACATTGTTTTTTCATATAAATATTCACTGCCTTATGTGTCAAGATTATTTTTATTGATTATTTTCTTCAATCACTCTATCCTATTGAATGGATGAAAAATACCATATTCTTTTTTCTTTATAAAAATATTACTGAGCCCAAAAGGCCCACTGCATTATTTGGGTTAAACCCTGAATAATCTCTAGAAATAATAATGCAGGGTCAATCAAGAGCTTTTCTATATTTATCAGAGATTTTACTTGCCAAAAATGCAAGCAGATTTTATCTAAATTCAAATTAATAAATGGAGATGAAATATGATTGCTTTAGGTGTAAATATAGACCATATAGCTACAATTCGTCAGGCTAGAAAAGGAATTGAACCTGACCCGGTGCATGGAGCATTTATAGCTGAACAAAGTGGAGCTGACCAGATTACTGTCCATCTAAGAGAGGATAGACGTCATATCCAGTTTAGGGATGTCCAGATTCTTAAAGAGATAGTACAAACAAAGCTAAATTTAGAAATGGCTCCCATTCCAGAAATGGTTACTATTGCTAAGCAAATAATGCCTGATACTGTAACTCTAGTTCCTGAAAAACGTGAGGAAGTTACTACTGAAGGTGGATTAGCAATTACTAATGAAGTGAAAGAGGTTATGGAACAATTGAAGAGTGCAAACATAGAAGTAAGTTTGTTCATAGAGCCTGATTTAGATATGATAAAGTTAGCGTCCAAATATGGTGCAGATGCAGTAGAACTTCATACCGGTAAATACGCAGAGAAGTTTCAAGAAAATGACTACGAACAAGAGTTAAAAAATCTTGCTAAAGGTGCTAAAGCTATCAAATCTGCAGGTATGAGAGTTGTCGCCGGTCATGGTTTAAATTATAAAAACATCTACCCTCTTTTAGAGTTAGATATTTTTACTGAATACAATATTGGGCATTCAATTATCGCAAAATCTGTATTCGTTGGTTTAGGAAATGCAGTATCTGAGATGAAACAGATAATTAATAAAAATAGATGATGGAGGAATAAGAGATGTTCAAACAGATGAAAACTGATCTTAAAAATTTGTTTGTTGAGTTGAAAGAACAAGGTTTATACAAAGAGGAGAGAATTATTGCTTCTCCTCAAGGTGGAAGTATCAAGCTTGCTAATGGACAAGAAGTTTTAAATTTCTGTGCAAATAACTATCTTGGACTAGCAAATCACCCTGAAGTTGTTAAAGCTTCTCAAGATATTATGGCTCAAAGAGGCTATGGATTATCATCAGTAAGATTTATTTGTGGTACCCAAGATATTCACAAAGAATTAGAAGCTAAGGTATCAGAGTTTTTGGGCATGGAAGATACAATCCTCTATGTTGCAGCTTTTGATGCTAACGGAGGCATATTTGAACCATTATTAGATGAAAATTGTGCAATTATTTCTGATGAGTTAAATCATGCTTCAATCATTGATGGAGTTAGGTTATGTAAAGCCAAGCGATATAGATACAAACATGCTAATATGGAAGATTTAGAAGAACAGCTTATTGCCTCTCAAGACGCTAAGTATCGCCTTATTTGTACAGATGGTGTATTCTCTATGGATGGTGATATTGCTAATTTAAAAGGAATCTGTGATTTAGCTGATAAATATGATTCATTAGTAATGGTTGATGACTCTCATGCTAGCGGTTATATTGGTACAGGTGGAAGAGGTACTCATTATGCTTGTGGGGTTGAAGGTAGAGTTGATATTATTACTACAACTTTTGGTAAAGCCTTAGGTGGAGCAAATGGTGGTTGTACTTCAGGAAGAAAAGAGATTATTGATCTTCTAAGACAAAGATCACGTCCTTATCTTTTCTCAAATACTGTCAGTCCTTCTGTAGTGGGAGGAACTTTAAAAGTTCTGGAATTACTAGAGAGAGACCCTTCAATTATCCAAAAAACATGGGATAATGCTAACTACTTCAGAAATAAGATGATAGAAGCTGGTTTTGATATTGTTAAAGGTGATACTGCAATCGTTCCTGTTATGCTCTATGATGCACCGAAAGCTGTTGAAATGGCTAACAAGCTCTTAGCTAAGGGTATATACGTAATTGGATTTGTTTATCCTGTTGTCCCAAAAGGAAAAGCAAGAATAAGAGTTCAACTTTCAGCTGCTCATAATCAAGAAATGCTAGATAAAGCAATAAATGCTTTTATTGAAATCGGCAAAGAGATGAAAGTAATTTAAAATAAAAAGAAGCTGAGGTAAATTACTTTACCTCAGCTTTATTACATTGAAGGATATTATGTTATATATTGTACCAACTCCCATTGGAAATTTAGAGGATATTACCTTGAGAGCGATTAGAATCTTGAAAGAAGTTGATCTCATAGCCTGCGAAGATACCAGAACATCGAGAAAACTTCTTAAACACTATGATATAACCACTCCAACAGTAAGTTATCATAAATTCAATGAGAGCAAACGCTCACAAGAACTAATAACTAAACTGCAAGCAGGACTCAATCTAGCTCTCATCTCAGATGCTGGTACTCCAGGGATTTCAGATCCATCAGCATATTTAATTAAAGAAGCAATTCAAAATAATATTCCCTTTGATGTTTTACCTGGGGCAACAGCTACTATTCCAGCCTTAATTCTGTCTGGATTAAATACTGATAGTTTCACTTTTTGTGGTTTTATCCCAGAGAAGAATAAAGATAAAATCATCCTTTTTAAGAACATCAAGGAACAAGGCCAAACCCTCATATTCTATGTATCCCCTCACAGTCTTGAGATAACCCTAAAAAATCTTTTTGATAACTTAGGAGACCGAAAAATTGCCATTGTAAGAGAGATTAGTAAACTCTATCAAAGTGTATATCGAGGTTTTCTTTCATATTATATAAATGGGTTTGAAGAGATAACTCTAAAAGGTGAATTCGTAGTTGTAGTTGAAGGATTTCAGGAAACTCTACCTAATGATGATCAAATTTTAGAAGAAGCAAAGCAACTATTACTTGAAGGGGATTCATTAAGTCAAATTGCCAAAGATATTAGCAAGAAATGGGGATTAAAGAAAAATAAACTATATCAATTATTCTTAGATAATAACTTGAAGTAATCCTTACTCCTATCTAGCATTAAACCCTAAACCCTAAACCCTAAACCCTAAACCCTAAACCCTAAAACCTAAAACCATACCCCAGCTCCAGAGGAGAGTAACCTTTGTAGAATGAGAATCACAAGCATTCTTCCAAGCTCCAGAGGAGCGACACCTTTTCAGTATTCTATTGATTTTTGAAAAAAGCTCCTAGAAATACTTTTTTTAAAAAATCCGTATAGATAGGTTAGAAATGGTGTTTTTTTTAGAGTTGGAAGAACTACAGATTATAAGACAACATAATAAGGATTTAACCCAAATAATGCAGTAGACCTTTGCGAATAGCACTATATTCTTTTGCAAAAGTAAGCTCCATAATTTTCAGGAATATATATATTATATCCTTCAAATTCTGTAACTTATTTTGCTAAAAGAATCTAGCACCCTTCATCAAAGTTCTACTGCACCATTCGGGTTTAACGATTTTTTGTAAACATTGCTCTTAAATTATTTTTAACTATTTTTGAAAAACCGGGACATTTTGGAAAAAGTGGACCCTATATACTTATGAAGGCTAACGAAAAGAAGAGATAAATAATCATAAGAGTTGGGGTATTAATTATAGTATTTTTTTTAGTGAAAGCTGATTGCTTCTAACTGTTGCTTAGTGCCCCTAGTCCAGACAAAAGGTCCTACAAAGATGAGGATTCTGATAGATAACACCTATTCTAAACCCAAACTCTCTAATCTGTCATTATCAGTTAAATCTGTGTCTTCTGTGTTGTTCACTTCACTCTTAACTCTTAACTCTTAACTCTTAACTCTTCACTCTTAACTCTTAACTCTTAACTCTTCACTCTTCACTCTTAACTCTTAACTCTTAACTCTTCACTCTTCACTCTTAACTCTTAACTCTTAACTCTTAACTCTTAACTTTTCTTCTATTGCAGTTTTTTAATTTCCCCTGCTTTTTTCAATCCATATTTTGCTGAGGCCGGACCAGCCAGCATGATTAAGAAGGTAGTACCTACCATGATGCTTACAAGTTGTCCAGCTTCCGTTTGATACCCGGCATTAATTAGGTAATGAGCTGTAGCCAAGGTAAGCCCGATAGCAACACCTGCTTGGGATAAAAGAGTAAATCCAAGATATTTTGTGGTAAGCTTGGGAGCATGGGAGATTTTACACCCAAAGTAAGCTCCACTCCACTTTCCTATTGTTCTTGTTAGTATATAAATTATAATCATAATCCAATTTGCGTAAATCATGTGAAAGTCTAATTTTGTCCCAATTAATACAAAAAAAATAACATAGATAGGAGGAGACCAACTACTTAGAGATGTATTTAACTTCCGTGACAGCAAACTACTACTATTAACTAACACTATTCCAACACACATATTTAACAAAATTGGAGATATTTCTAATCCTATAGCAATAGAGCAATTGACGAAAAGCATACCCAAAGCGAATAAGAGCATTATGATATTATCGTGAATCTTTTTAATAATCCATACTATGAAAAATCCTGATCCAATACCAATTCCAATAGCTAGAACTAACTCTATTCCAGCTTTTATTAAAGCTTGTCCAACAGTAATTTCATTTGAACCTAACAAAATGATAGCAATAGGAATAGCAATAGAGTAGATTAACAAGGCATAAATATCGTCTAATCCCATCACTGCATAGAGGGTTTTAGTTAGATTTCCTGAAGCTTTATATTGATTAATTACATCTGTAGTACCAGCTGGAGCAGTAGCACTAGCTAGAGCTCCATAGATTATCCCTAATGAGACATTCTGAGTAACTAGATATACAACGCCCCCAACTAAAAGAAAAGTCATTGTAGCTTCAAAAATCACTATGGTAATGATGCCTGATCCTAACTTCTTCAAATCATTTAGTTTTAATTCTGTACCAATACCTAAACCTAATAGTGAGAGAGTTATAGAATTAATTAAATCAAAGGTATCATACTTAATATCTATTCCAAAAAGAAAAATACTCTGACCAATAACTGCACCGGCAAGAATGTATCCTAATACCATAGGAGCATGAAAAAGAGATACTCCTTTGGCCATTAAAATTGAAAGTAAAATTGAGATACCAATAAAACCTAAAAATAGGTATTGTTCCATGCTATTTACCCGTAGATTTTATGTGAGTTTATAAGAATTATTTTACCTAACTCATCTCCAATGATGTCTATACCAGCATGTTTTAACTCGTCAACTATAAACTCAACTTGTTCTTCATCAGCAAAGCCCATGATAACCTTACCATAATCACGCTGAGTCCCATAAGTATCTCTAAAAGAAGCAAATAGTGGATTATCAAATATCAATTTATGCCCTGTTGCTTCACCTGAAAGAACAATTGTATCTTCTACACCGGCTTCAGCAATAGCCATTAAGACATCAGATATATACTTCTCATAAAAGAGTTGAAATATCATATACATAATTACTCCTAGATATTAATTTTTTAGTGTTAGTGGATCTTTGCTTCACCTGATTTGATAAGCCCATATTTAACAAAATTGGGAGCTATCATCATAATTAAAAAGGTTGTCATAGTCATTACAGAAGTAACTAATTTAGCTTCATTGGGGTATCCTGCACTCATTAAATATTTACTTGCTGCAATTGATAACCCTATTGCTACCCCTGCCTGAGATAATAAGGTAAATCCTAAATACTTTCTAATCTTGGTAGGTGCTTTTGCTACAACTGCACCAAGATAAGCACCGTTATACTTACCCAGCATAGTAGCAGCTATATAAACTATAATTAACAACCAGAACTTCTGGATTAAATGGATGTCAAGCCTGGTACCTATCAAGACAAAAAACCAGACATAAATGGGTGGTGACCAATCAGTAAGTGCCATATTTAGTTTTCTTGCGATAAGTTTACTTCTGTTAACTACTACTATTCCGGCAAACATATTTATCAGAATTGGTGATAACTCAAACTGTTCGGCAAGAGCACACATTAACAAAATACTACCCAATGAGAGATAAGTTACCATAAATTTTTCATGAATTTTTTTACCAAAATAAGCTAGCCCATATCCAACTGCCGAACCAATTCCAACTGATAATAATATCTCAATTACAGCATGAAATAGGGCAACACCGAGACTTAACTGATCAGAACCTAATAGCATTATTGATATTGGTAGAGTAATAGTGAAAATGAGAAGGGCAAAAATATCATCTAAGCCTAGCACTGCATAAAGAGTTGTTACTAAGTTTCCCGATGCTTTATATTGCTTGATTACATCTACAGTACCTGCTGGGGCTGTAGCAGAAGCGAAAGAGCCAAAGAGTAATCCCATAGGAACAGCAATCTTCCATCCCATAGTAAAATGAAGTAGAAATGAAACTACCAAACTCACAACAAAGAAAGTTAGTGTAGCTTCAAAAAGAGTTATCCAGAAGACTGTTTTCCCCACCTTCTTGAGTTCTTTGTATTCTAACTCAGTTCCAATACCAAAACCGATTAATGACAAGGTAATGATATTTACAATCTCATAATCATCAGCTCTAAATTGCCAAGGATTACTTATAGGAATTGAAATATCTAATAAAATGCCGACTATTGCTCCGGTAATGATATATCCTAAAAGTAAGGGAGCCTTGAGAAGAGATACTCCCCTGCTAGTAAGTATTGACAGTAAGAGTGATACTGCTAGAAAGAAAAAAATTAATGCTACTTCAGACATTACTATTTACTATTTTGCTGAGGTGATAATAGAGTAAATTTCTGACTGATCTTTAGCTCTGATAAGTTCCTTTTGAACTTGATTATCTTTAAGTCTAAGAACCAATCTTGATAACAATCTAATATACTCTTTATCTTGTTGATCTGAAGCTCCAATCATAAATATTAGATTTACAGGTTTGTTATCAAGAGATTCATATTCAATGCTGTTTTTTAGTCGACCAATAGCAATCACAAAATCTTTACATTCAGGAATTTTGGCATGAGGTATAGCAATTCCTAAACCTATCCCGGTGCTCATTAGAGATTCTCTTTTAAAAATTGCTTTCTTGAAGGCATTGCTATCGTTAATATTTGGTGAGCTTGAAATTAATTCAATCATTTCATTTAATGCATCAGTTTTATTGCTGGCCTGCAAGTCTTTAATTCTTGTTTCATCAATAAAATCACTTATTTGTAGTATTCTCATTAGAACCACCTTTTTGAAAACTTGAGGCTATATAATTATTCCTTCTATTTTTGTCAATACTAAAGATTTCTAATATGAAATTATCATAATTAGTATTTATTACTCAACCCAAAATACGCTTTAATCAAAACTAGACATAATCATAAAACAAACTCTTAATAGCTCTGTATAATTTATGAATATCAAAATCATACATCATTAAAAGAATCGTAAATACAACCAACCCAACGAAAAGAATTACCCATAAAAAATTAGCATATAACATGTGGATTCCTGCCCAAAAATGTACTTTCGGAACATTTATTTCATTTTTCCCACTCTTATCAATCTGGGCATAAATTACTTGAGATTCTGTTCCCCACATAACCTCTTTCTCAGGATCCTCGTCATCGATATAAGGTATAAAACCTCTTTTATCATATCTTTCAAGTAGATTCTTGGATATACTGCTCAACTCTTTGTCTGTTAGCTTTCTTTTTGCCATATCTTACTCCTATTCAAACTTCCTATAAAGAAAAGTCATTATTCCAATCAAGGAACAATCAGCGTGATCTTCTGGTTCCACAACTATTGTTTTAAAACCTTCATTTAGTGGTATTAATAATAATTGCCGAGTATTCTTGTCAAGTTTCATTTTCTTTAATGTTACTTCTCCGTCCAGTCTAACCGCACAAATCTTGCCATTACTTCTTTCCCAGTCGTTAGACTTTTCAATTAATATTACATCACCATCTTTTATTACAGGCTCCATAGAGCTACCATTTACCTTAAGGCAAAGATAGTTTTCAGCTCTTCCATGGATTTGGTCTCTACTAAATTTGACATCACCGTAATCTACATGTTTCGCTTCAATAGGTATTCCTGCTGAAATCTCACCGGAGATAGGGATAGTAATCATGGAATCATCAAAGAACTTCATTTTTGCTTCAATAACTCTATGAATATGGTTATCAAGTACTTTCTCTAATTGATCAATTTCTTCAACTTTAGAGCCTTCAACAATCATGTTTCCTTTTCCAGTGATTAGCCAGTGCAGGTTTATGCCATACAGATTACATAATTTATTCATTGTATCAATTGATGGCTTAATCTTATCTGATTCCATTTGAGAAAGCGCAGAAGCCTTTAAATTGAGCCTTTGAGCTAATTCAATCTGTTTAATATTCCTAGTTTTTCTAATCTCTTTAATTCTAGTTCCGATCATAATATTTGTCTCCTATTTAATTCTGAGACTAATTTAAGTAGTAATTAATAATATGTCAAGCATTAATTTACACTTATTGATTTTTATTATTTTACAACTTACTTCTTTTAATTAAATATTTCATAAGATTCTCTTCGAGAGGAGTTTGCGTGGTGAAGTGAACATATTCAATTTTAGCCCTGGAACATTGCTCTTTAATGTGCTGATAGAAATCAGAGTATTTAGCTTGGTAGTTAGTTTTGATTTGCCAAGGAAAGACTCGGACTTCTGCTTTGGTTTCTGCATCAATGAAGATAGTTTCTTTTTTGTAGTTGAAATCTATCTCTTGTTCATCTACGATATGAAAAACGATTACATCATGTTTCAAGTAGCGAAAATGTTTAAATCCCCTTATCAACTCTTCTGCCTCATCAAGTAGATCTGATATGATGATAATCAAACTTCTTTTCTTAATCTTTTCAGCTATCTGATGGAGGACTTGAATACTATTAGTTTTCTTTTCAGGAGAGAGTTCGTACAGTTTCTTATATATCCCGGCAATGAAAGCTTGATTTGTTTTTGGTGGTTGCCAATATGAAACATCTTCATTATAAGCTACCAATCCCACAGCATCATTTTGTTTGTTGATAAGATAAGTTAGAGCAGCTGCTAAGGTTTTTGCATAATCAAGTTTCACGATATTATGAGAAGTAAAACTCATAGAATTACTATGATCTACAAGTAGATAAGCATTAACATTTGTTTCATCTTCGAATCTTCTTACATAGTATCTATCTGTTTTAGCATATTGTTTCCAGTCTATATCTTTAATCTGATCACCTGGAATATACTGACGATAGTCAGCAAACTCAACACTAAAACCATGATAAGGTGATTTATGTAATCCAACCATAAAACCTTCTACTATCTCTTGAACATTGAGATGAAAGGCATCGAGGGTTTTTACTACTTTTTCTGTTATTAAATTATTCATCTACTCTTTTGGTCTTATAAAATAAAGCTAGAGGAATTAGGACTACATATCCAATAGTTAGTAGGATAGGAGAAATTGTCTTATCTCCTAAATCATCACCGACATATTTCATTACTATATAACCAGTTATGATAACTATGATTGCAATCGATAAGATGATATAATTAATCTTCGTTAGATTCAACCTGTCTGTTATTTTCTTCTTCATAAGTCCTCTTAAAATTTTGTTGTATAGATGATTTGGAAGGCTCTATCAAGAGTTATAGATTCTTCTGAATAGAAATTAGGAGCATTTTCTAATAGATCATAGACTGAGAATTTAAATTGAAGATCAGGGATAATGAACCAGCCAACTGAGAAATTAAGATAGCCCTTACCATCACCAAAGTTTTCGATACCGTCATTTGACTTCTGGTTATCGTTAAGAGCAAAGTTATACTCAAGGGTGAAGTTTAAATCTTCACCTATGCTTTGCCCGACTGTAATGAAACTATTGATATCTTTATCACCATCATTATCTTCAGTAGATTTATTTGCGCCTAAGATGATTTTGGAACCACGAAGGAAAAGATCACTTTTTCCGATGGCAGCATAAAAGCCTGGAGATTTCATGGCATATCTATCAGAACCTTCTACCCATTTACCATGACCTTCAGAATCGAATCCCACGCTCAAACCAGGGATATTAACGGTCTCTTTTAGAATTTGAAATTTAGCTTTGAAGTCTATATGGTCGTACCAATCAGGTTTTTGGTTTCCAACAAAGTTCTCTGCTCCGTAACTAAAACCAATGGATAATCTTTCAAAAAGGCCAATGTGAGAAGTTAATCTCATACTACTATCGCCATAGAATTTAGTTCCAAAACTATAATCACCCCTATCTAATACATTTGCGGTAGGAGTTGTTATTGAATTAAACTCAGTAACACCCATTAATATTGTTAATAATGAGATAAATAATATTATCAAACTTAACCTTTTCATTTCTGCTCCTTTATATTAAATGATTTTGCAATACCTTCTAATTCTGCAAGATATGGAACTTTAGTTCCTGCCGGATAATAAACAGCAGTATCAATAAAATAACCTGCTTTAGTTTGTCTGTCATAAAATGCATAACTTTTAAAAGATCCTCCCATTTTTGTAGAATCATTCTCCCAAGCACCTTCAAGAATATAACCATAATAATTGATGTTATCCCAGGTGGTAAAAGTTTTTGCTAGCATTTTAGTTCTCATCCAATCAATTTCATCACCATCTAGTATCTTGGTACCTATTTCCTTACGGACATTTTTTACCCACTCTTCAGTGAGTTCTCCTTCATCCATTTTTTCCATATATATTGAGAAAAATTTATCAGGAAGAGTAGTATCCTTCTTTTTATATCTATGAATAAAACTAATCATATTCTGACTTTTATCTTCTTTATAGACTTGGAAAGTCGAGGGAATTTTCAGTGAATAGGGATAATCCTGAAACTCATTTCCCTTTAGTGTTCCTCGATAATATACTCTTCTGGTCATTCTATTCAAGAATCTTTTAGCAAAATCTTGATATAAATTTGTACTTCTTGCAAGAATAATATTTTCCAGGCTATTCTCATCTTGAGCTAAGATAAATGTTACCAGTTGATCATCTGACCACTCATTTTGATAAGTAATTATAGTAGATGAGCCATTGATAACTCCATCTAACTTATCCCGAGGTATTTTTGATCGAACAAAAGAAGTAAAAGAATCTTGGATTCCCAAGTTACAGATGAACATTACATTTTTGGCTTTCTTGAACTCTTCAAAATCTTGAAAACGCTTCCATAAAAGTTCAAAAGTCTTCTCTTTTTGAGCTCCTTCTAGAGGGAAACCAAACTCTTTTTTCATTAGATTTCTGATGTCATTACTCTGTTCTTGGTTTGAAAAGAGATAAACATCTTGATGGTTTCCATAAGAGACCGGCTTACTGTTATCAGTGAATTCTGGAATTGGCATATAGCCTTTCTGAGTATTATCACACCCAGTAAACATAACTATGGTTAATAAAATAATAACTATATACTTCAATTGAAAAGCTCCTTCATATTTTTAAGATAAGACCATCCTGAGAGGATAGTAACAATTGCTACTCCCCAGAAATAGATATTTAAGTATAGTAAATAATCTGCTAAGTTAATATTTATAGCTAAAAGAAATAGAGATAGTGTTAAGCCGACCATTTGAGTAACAGTTTTAATTTTTCCCCAGTTATTAGCTGCCATGAAAATCTTCTTTTTCTTATATATATCTCTTAGGATAGTAATTACGAGCTCTCTAAGAGTTATGATTATAAAAATCCAGATAGAGAGGTAATTATGACTACCGAAGCTTAAGAGAGCTAGGGCTGAGAGAACTAATAGTTTATCAGCTAAGGGGTCCATTATCTTACCAAAATTAGATATCACATTATATTTTCGTGCTAGATAACCATCAAAATAATCAGTAACAGAGGCGATAATAAACAAACTAAAAGCCAGCATCAGTTGGCCTTGAGTAAAGTAGTAGATAAAAAAGGGAACTAGGATTACTCTAAGTAATGTAAGTATATTTGGGATATGTTTCATATTATAAATTAACCTTTTCCTTCTTTATCACATAAACTACGATGTTGACTAAGGCTGTGAAAGCCAGCAAAACAACAAAGAAAGGTTCTATTAATGAGTTATTTTTTACTAATAGTCCACGTATTAACCATAAAATGCTACATAGGAAGATTAAAGCCAAACTTATTGACTTGAGTAAAATCACTGTTTTCAGATACTTTCTTGGATTTATATGGCCTTTCAAGAGGAATTTGAATCTCTCTAAATTGGCTTTTAGTAAATAATAATCTAATAGCTGAACAAAGATAGATGCAAAAATCATTATTACTATCAAGAAAGCAATTTCGATTATTCGATTACTAGCTTTGAATCCCTGTAAGTTATATTTTTTCCCTGTTAGCTCAGATAATTCTCCTTCTAATTCTTCGAACATTGCTTTATTAAAATAGTAGTGTTTGATGTCAGATTTTATGGCAGGGATATTTCCATCACTAATAAGAATATATCCGTTGTCTTGTAAATACTCGTTAATAGAGTGAATCTGGTCAATTGTCTGCTTCTTGGGGAGAAAAGAAATTAGTAACTCATTAGGAGAATAGAGTTTCATTTTATTAATCAAGGACTGATTATATTTGGTAAAATTTGTGTTAGAGATATAATCTTTGAGCTTACTATCGTGCAATAATGAATCAATAAAAGCAGCTTTTGGAAGAATAGTTATGCTGCTAAAATCGGATTCTTGAAAAATTGCCATTATATCATTTCTGATTTGATTAAGGTCGTTTGTTCTTGTATTATATACTGTAAATTTTATAGAAGTAAGTTTTTGTAAATTTTCATTTTCCCTGAGATTGAGCTCATTAATAGCAGTTTCACCAATTGCTAAATCTTTTAGTTTAAAATAATTTATATGAGCTAAGAGCAGCAAAGTAAAAAGGATTATTATAACAGAATTCAGGGTTATAAATCTCTGTTTCATGCTTTTAATACCTTGCTATTTTCTATTTTGTAAGTGGAATCCATCTCAGGTATCTTGAGATTGGAAGTAAGTAATACAATACCTCCACCAGTTTTGTATTTCGATAATACTTTTCCGGCAAGAATTAAACTTTGAGCACCAAAATACTTATCGAAATCATCAATAATCAATATCAGTGGATTTACCCCACAAGCTATAACTAACTCAACTAATTTCTGTTTGTAGTAAGATAAGTCTGTGATATCTCTCTCAATATCATTCTCTAAGCCTGCCAAATTCGAGTATTCACTAATCAACTCATATTGCTGTTTTGAGCATATAGCAAAATTATCTGATATAGTAGCTTTAGTTAGCAATATTACATCTTTTGTTATTAGATAAGAATTACACTTGTCTTTATCATAATTATGAAATTCGATAACTCCTCGATAATCTGGATATAAACCATGAATCACTCTAGTTAACAAGCTCTTTCCGGATTTCTCCTCTCCTACCAAGGCATTAATAGTTGAGCTTTCTAGAGTCAACTCTGGGACTTCTAAGATTATTCGTTTATTTTTAATTATCTCTAAATCATTAACTTGCAACATGTTTTAATCCTACAATAATTATTTTTCCTTTTTTCATAATATCAATTACTTCTAAATTTGATTGATTAATGTTTTCGCGTAAATCCTCTTCTCTTTCCTGCTTATAAAGTAGCCATGCCTCACCAGCATCAGAGAGATTTCTCTTTATTGCCAATATTAGATCTTCCATGGTACAAGTCAACTCAAATTTTGCAATATTAGTTCTTTCATGTGCAGATAGCTTCCCACTTCCCATCTTTATATAGGGAGGATTTGCTATGATTAAATCATAGTTATCTTCATTTTTTAAGTCTCTTAAGTCCTCATTAATTATAACTATACCAAGATTCTGTACCTTACAGTTATAAGAAGCCAGTTGAGCTTGTTCAGAATCAATCTCAATCCCTGTTATCGTCCAGTCAGGAAACTTTTTTTTAAGAATAATTACGTTAATACCATTTCCGACACCGAGTTCTAATACTCTCTTAACTTGGCCATTTTGATTACTAAATCTTTCAATCAAATGATCATTAAAGAATTGATTATCGGATGATATCTTTTGTCCTTGCCTGTGTTGATAGAGTGAAGACCCATCAGGTAATTTTACTAAAGAAGTATTTTCTTCTAACCAGAAAGCATTAATCATTAAGATAGTTTCAACATTGCATCAATACTCTTTTTCGCAGCTTTTCTTAGCTCTTCAGAAAGAGTGATTTCATACTGTTCTGTTTGCAAACTTGTCAACACATCTTTTAAATGGATTTTCTTCATATTAACACAGATTGCTTTGCTTGCTAAAGGGAGAATACTTTTATCAGGGTTGTCGCGTTTGATCTGCTCAAATAGGCCAACTTCAGTTCCAATAATGAGATTATCGTGTTCTTTTGCATAATCAGCCATTCCCTTAGTAGAAGCGACAACATGAGCATATTTAATTATTTCTGTTGGGCATTCGGGATGAACCAACAACTTGTGTTTTGGATATTGTTTCTTCATATCCAAGACATCTTGTTTAGTCATCTTGATATGATGAACAGGACAATAGCCATCCCAGACTATTATATGTCTTTTAGTTTGATGGGCTGCATAAGTGCCTAGATTTTGGTCTGGTACGAAGAGTATTTTCTGATCTCTAGGTAAAGTCTCGATAATCTTAACAGCATTGGAAGAGGTGCAACAAATATCACTCTCCGCCTTAACTTCTGCAGTAGAATTCACATAACACATCACAAGAGCGTTTGGATGATTGTTTTTAAACTGTCTCAATTGCTCACCTGTTATCATATCAGCCATAGGACAACCTGCATCTTCAACAGGTAATAAAACTTTTGTTTGAGGAGATAATATTTTAGCAGTCTCTGCCATGAACCTAACTCCACAAAATAAAATAATATCAGCTTTAACTTTGCTTGCCTCGATGGATAACTGCAAGGAATCTCCTACAAAATCAGCTATATCCTGAACATCTAAAGTTACATAATTATGGGCTAAAATTACTACATTTTTCTCTTTCTTCAATCTATTTATCTCATTAATCATCTCTTGGGTTTCCATCTCTTTCCTCAATCTATATTTATTTTTTTTTATTTTCTTCTATTTTTTATTATACTCAGTCATTAATCTTTCTTTCAAGTTTTTGGTTAATCACCACGCATGTCGGCACTCCCTCCAATGAGGGAAATTAAAAGGCTACCTTATAAAATCAACGACTCAACAATTATAAATTATACACTAGTATGTCCAAATCCACCTTCACCTCTAGTAGTAGAATTTAAGTCATCAACCACTTCCCATAATGGACTCTCAAATTTACTGATTACCATTTGGGCAATTCTCATTCCATGAGTTATAGCAAAAGGTTCTTTACCAAAATTGAAGAGAATAACCTTAACCTCTCCCCTATAATCAGGATCAATGGTTCCAGGTGAATTTAACACCCCAATTTGGTGATTTAAGGCTAATCCACTTCGGGGTCTAACCTGGACTTCATAACCAGCTTCGATAGCAATTGATAGACCTGTTGGAACTAATATTACACTGGTTGGCTCAAGAATTATAGATTTATCTAGACATGCACAAATATCATAACCGGCAGCATGTTCTGAATACTTTTTGGGCATTACTGCCTTGTCTGAGATTTTCTTAACTTCTATTTTCATTAGAACTTTCTGGTGAGAATAAAGTCAGTTAACAAGGATAGTTTTTCAGCTTTTTCTCCATAATGAGTTAAGATTTTCTGAGCACTAGCAATTAATTTTTCTGCCATTTCATGTGATTTATCAAGACCATATAAGGCAGGAAAAGTAGCTTTCTGGACCTCGGCATCTTTGCCAATAGTTTTACCTAAAAGGGCTGGATTGCCTTCAACATCTAAAATATCATCAACTATCTGAAAGGCTAATCCTATCTTAGAAGCATACTTGTCTAGCCTCTCCATATCTTCTTGAGGAGCATTTGCAGCTAAGCAACCAAATCTAACTGCTAAATTTAGCATTTTAGCAGTCTTATTTTCATGGATATATTCTAAAGTTTTTTTAGTAACTTTTTTATTTTCGTTTTGAATATCGTTCATCTGACCTGAGATAACACCTTCAGAACCTGCGATACTTGCTAATTCTTTAATATACATGATTTTTTCTTCATCTGTAAAAGGTGAATCTGCCAATAGCTCAAAGGCTGAAACTAAAAGAGCATCACCCGCTAACAAGGCAATATCCGAGCCATAAAGAACATGGCAACTAGGCTTACCTCTGCGCATATCATCATTATCTATTTCCGGCAAATCATCATGAATCAGAGTATATGTGTGAAGTAACTCTATAGCACCTGCAAGATATTTCACCTTAGAATAATCATTATCGAATAAAGAATAAATTGATAGGGTTAAGTAAGGTCTAATTCTCTTACCACCTGCGAAAAGGGTGTGTCTGATAGCTTTGTGAATCTGCTTAGGATACTCATCTTTTCGTGGTAGGAATCTATCCAAAATGATATTCACAATTTCTCTCTTCTCTCTAATATCCCTTTTAATCATCATTGATTTTTGATTTGCCATTTAAAAAGTCTCCTGATTCTTACGGTTAATTACCTCAATTTTCTCTTCAAATCTATTTAACTGTTTTTCGCAATAAGCTAATAATAGCTTACCTTTTTCATATAACTCTATCATTTTCTCTAGAGATAAATCAGATTCTTCTATCTGTTGAACTATGGTGTTAAGTTCTTTCACAGCAGTCTCATAATTCTTTGGTTCAATAATTTTCTTTTCCATAATCTTTCCTTAGGTAAACATTGCTCTGACAAATTCTTTGGCATCAAAATCTTGTAAATCATCTATTCCTTCCCCAACTCCTATCAATTTGACAGGTATGTTGAGTACTTTTTTAATATTTAGGATAATACCACCTTTGGCTGTACCATCAAGTTTTGTTAAAACTAAACCTGTTAAAGGTACTATCCCATTAAATGTTTGGGCTTGATTAACTGCATTTTGCCCTGTTGTTGAATCTAATACTAAAAATACTTCATGAGGACCCTCAGGAGATACTTTCTGGATAGTTCTATAAATCTTCTCTAACTCTTTCATTAAATTAGCGCGATTGTGTTGCCTTCCTGCTGTGTCAATCATCACCACATCTTTATTCTTAGCAATTGCTGATTTAATCCCATCAAACACTACAGCAGATGGGTCTGCTCCTTGTGCTTGCTTGATAATATCAACCTTTGCCCTGTCTGACCAAATAGCTAATTGTTCAACAGCAGCAGCCCTAAAGGTATCACCGGCAACCATTAACACAGATTTCCCATCATCATAGAATCTCTTAGCTAATTTTCCAATAGTAGTCGTCTTACCAACTCCATTCACCCCAATAAATAGTATTATGTATGGCTTTTTATCAGTCATGACAAAAACTTCTTCATTTTCTTCATATCCT
The DNA here is from genome assembly GCA_016838885.1 of Candidatus Cloacimonadota bacterium. Classification (GTDB taxonomy): domain Bacteria; phylum Cloacimonadota; class Cloacimonadia; order Cloacimonadales; family JAFGVF01; genus JAEKNW01. The sequence continues at coordinate 19,960 of JAEKNW010000265.1, read as the reverse complement.
GACATTAACTCTTCAGTCATGATATTCTTTATTATCTCCTGAACTACTTCAGTATCTTTAATTTTATTAATTCTTATCTCATCTCGCAATTGATCTATAATTTTCGTAGTCATCTCTACCCCGGTATCACCCTGAAGCAAGATCTCTTCTAATTGCTCTAATAGTTCCTCATCAACTACGCCTCGCAAATTAACTGCTTCAGCGATCTTTCCTATGAAATTATTTTTAGTAGTAGCTAATTTATCCTTCAGCTTTTTTACAAATTTAAACATTACTAAGCTCCTCAACAGAATAACAATTATTTTATGTCATTATAAGTGAACTTATTTTAAAGTCAATAGAAAATATTTTTTATTTTTAATTTTTAGTATTTTTTAAACCCGAATGATGTATTATAATTTTAGTAATACTTCGCTAAAGCTACATATCACAGGTAATGAGTACAAATTCTTTTAGCAAAATCCCCTTCTTTGAGGGGGAAACAGGGGGTGCATCCATAAAAGGCATATAATATCTATATTCATGAAAATCATGTAGCTTACTTTTACAGAAGAATATAGTGCTATTCACACAATCTCCTGCATTATCTGGGTTCACTAGAAAGCCAAAAGATTTTCATTGACTAAAATACCTTTAAAGATTTAAGTTGCAAAAAATCATTAAAATAGGAGTCAAGATGGCAAAAGTTATAACTTCTAAACAGGCTGCAGAGATGATTAAACCCAATGATAGACTTATGATTGGTGGATTCCTTGCAGTTGGAGCCCCTGAACTATTAATTGACGAATTAGTGAAAGCCAATGTGAAAGATTTACATGCAATTGTGATCGCTTCAGATTATGAAAATAGAGGAATTGGCAAATTAGTTGCTAACAAACAGTTAAAATCAGCTCAAGTTTCTCACTTAGGAACCAACAGAGAGATTCAAGCCCAAATGAATGCCGGTGAGATTAAAATCGAATTAGTCCCTCAAGGTACTTTAATGGAAAGGGTTAGGGCGGCAGGAGCTGGCTTAGGTGGTATTCTTACCCAAACAGGTTTAGGAACTTTGGCACAAGAAGGAAAACCTGTAATTGAAGCTGATGGAAAACTATATATTTTAGAAAAACCAATCCAGGCTGATTTTGCCTTAGTAAGAGCTTTCAAAGCTGATAAACTTGGCAATCTAATCTATAATAAAACAGCCCGTAACAGTAATCCGATTATGGCAATGGCTGGAAATATCACCATTGCTGAAGTTGATGAAATAGTTGAAGTAGGCGAATTAAATCCTGAAGAAGTTGTTACTCCCGGGGTTTTTGTTGATTATCTAGTTAAGAGGGAGGCATAATGGACAGAAATGATAAAAATTATAAAAGAGCTTTAATAGCTAACCGAATTGCTCAGGAACTTCATGATGAGGATTTTGTAAATCTTGGAATCGGACTCCCAACTTTAGTTGCAAATTATATCCCCGCAGGTATTACTGTTCATTTCCAAAGTGAAAATGGGATTATGGGAGTTGGTTCAGCTCCAACTCCAGAAAATCAAGATGAGGATTTAATAAATGCAGGTGGAGGACATATTACTGCCTTACCCGGTGCCTGCTACTTCGATTCAGCTACCAGTTTTGCTATTATTAGAGGTGGTCATTTGAATATGACTGTTCTTGGTGCTCTTCAAGTTGATGGTAAAGGTAACCTTGCCAACTGGATGATTCCCGGCAAAATGGTTCCCGGAATGGGAGGAGCTATGGATTTAGTTACAGGTGCTAAAAATGTTGTTGTCGCTATGGAACACTGCGATAAACACGGTAACTCAAAAATTTTAAAAGATTGTACTCTTCCTTTAACTGCTAAAGGAAAAGTAACTCTCATTGTTACCGATATGGCTCTTATCAGAATTACTGAAAAAGGTGCAGTTCTTGAAGAAATAGCAGCTGGTTTAACTGTTGAAGAAGTGCTTGAGCACACAGAAGCAGACTTGATTGTGGCTGATAATATTAAAGAATTTGATGTTTAATTAAACTATACATTTAAACAGGGCTGGGAATTCTCAGCCTTTCTTTTATTATTTAGGATTTACCAAAACTCACATTTTTGATTTTTCAATTGACTTTTATTAGAAGTAAATTAAATTTGTAAAAAATATTGTTTAAGGAGTCGCTTATGTTCCCAGGTGGAAATATGAAACAGCTAATGAAGAAAGCTCAAAAGATGCAAAAAGATTTGCAGAAAGCACAAGAAGAGATGGAAAACAAGGTCTATTCAGCTACTTCCGGTGGTGGTATGGTGCGCGTTGAGATGAATGGAAAATATGAAGTTAAATCAGTTAAAATAGATCCAGAAGTAATAGATCCTGATGATGTTGAAATGTTAGAAGATTTAATTTTAGCAGCCTTAAAAGATGGTTTTGAGCAAGTAGCAAAAGACAGTGAATCATCAATGGCGGATATCACAGGTGGCATGAAGATACCAGGATTATTTTAAGTTTAAAGAATGATACAAGTAATTGATGATCTAAAAGATGCTTTAAAGACTTTGCCGGGCATTGGTGAGAAGAGTGCACAACGCCTGGCTCTTTATATTTTATCCCAGGATAAAACAGCTTCTAACAAACTTGGGGAAGCAATCCTTGAGTCTGTTAAGAAAGTTAATAACTGTAATATTTGCAACATGTTAACAGATGAGAACCCCTGTCGTTTTTGTTCTAGCATCAAGCGTAATGATAAGCAATTATGTATTGTAGAACATACAGCTGATGTATTTATGCTGGATTCTACCGGTGAATTTTACGGTAAATATTTTGTACTAAGCAACCTACTATCACCAATTGATGGCTTAGGCCCTAAAGATATTCATATAGATGAACTACTTTCACGTATCAATGATTATGAAGTTGAAGAAGTTATAATAGCCCTCTCCCCTTCTGTTGAAGGAGAGACAACGATCTCTTATATTGCAGACAGATTAGCAGATTGGTCTGGCAAGATAAGCAGATTATCTACAGGTATTCCCTTTGGTGGTGATTTAGAATATTCCAATAAAATTACTATTGCCAATGCTTTAAAACATAGATTTAAGATGAAGTAGCAGGAAAATGTTCACAGGTATTATTGAAGAAGTAGGGATAGTTAAACAGGTAGTTAGTCAAGGTGGAAAGAAATATTTCACTATTAGCTGTAGAAAAATCAATGAAGATCTTAAGATTGGTGATTCTATAGCTTGTAATGGGATCTGTCTAACTCTTACCAACTTCACTAGTGCTTCTATAACCATGGAAACAATGAATGAGACTATTAACAAGTCTACTGTCAAAGAATGGCAAACTACTAGTAGAATTAACCTAGAAAGAGCTTTGAAATTCAACAGTAGATTAGATGGACATATAGTTCAGGGACATGTAGATACAGTAGCAACCATACTATCGGTAAAAGAATTTAATCATACAAGATATTTAGAAATCAATTTATCGCCTGATCACACAGAATTAGTAGTTCCTCAAGGGTCTATTGCAGTTAATGGGGTCAGCCTAACTCTTGCTCAAATAGAAAGAAACTCTTTTCAAGTAGCCTTAATCTCTTTAACTGAAGACTTAACAAATTTATCATTACTCAAGACAGGAGATTCAGTCAATCTTGAATTTGATCTCATTGGTAAGTATATCTTACGTCAGAATAGTCTTAAAACTTCTCAATCATCATCAAAAATTACTAAAGCATGGCTAAATGAACACGGTTTTTAAAGTCCTCTTATTAAGCCTTCTAATTACTATTGGTTGTGGAAAAGCTAAGAGCCCCACTGGTGGTCCGGAAGACAAAGAGCCACTAAAAATTGAATCTATCTTTCCCGAAGCTTACAAATCAATCAGTGAGAAAGAGATAGAAATATATTTTAACAAAGAGATTGACCAGCGTTCTTCTCAAAGTGCTTTTAGGTTTTATCCACCTATTGTTGATTTTGAAACTAAAATAGATGATAATAAAATAAACTTACTTATCAATGAAGATTTGATTGAAAACAGAAATTACTATTTAACAATTTCGAGAGTGTTAAAAGATACCCGCAATAATCTTTTAGAAAACAATGTTACTTATACATATAGTAATGGTAAACTCCAAAATTCAAGACTATTTGGAGATATTATTTATCAAAAAGATGAAGACCAAGTCTTGGATATACGTTTAATATTGTTAGACCAAGATTCTATAACTGTTTTTGTTAAAAACTTCTCAGGGCATTTCTACGATATTGATGCTTTAGAACATCGACCTTACATTATTCGAAGCTACATTGATAAGAATAATAATGGCAGATATGATATTGAGAAAGAGCCATATTTTGAGAAATTTATAGATTCTTTAAGAACAGAGAAAGCTGATATATTCCTCACTTATGTTGATACATCTCGCGTGGTAACCCAGAGAGCTTCTGCCATTAGTGATAATTTAGTACTAGTTACCTTTAGCGAAGACTTAGCAAGATGGGATTCTCTCTCTATTATGATAGAAGCAGATTCATCAAATTGTTCTTTCTATAATACAGTCTTAGAAAAGGATAAAATCTCTATTATCACTGCCAAGCATGACACTTTAGATTATCGTATTTCTTTCTTTAATCTGCTTGATTTGAATAATAACATAACCCCAGTCTCACGTATTAGCTTTAAAGGATCTACTCGCCAAGACACTCTTAACCTGAGTATTCTTGATTCATCTCCCAAAAATGGCTCCACTGTTAAAGATAATAGACCAGAAATATTGGTCAGGTTTGATAAGATAGTCTTGGAGAAAGATATAATTGCATCTCTTAAAGAAAATGAAACTAATAGATTTGTCGCTTTAGAGGTTATTGAATCTGATTCTTACAATGCCCTGTTTAAGCCTCAAAATTCTTTAAGAAACTTTAATAGCTATACTTTTACACTATCCGAGCAAACAAGAGATTTTAATGGAAATAAGCTAATTGATGATTTAGAAATCAATTTCATGGTTACCGGAGAATAAAAGATTCTTAGATAATTTCCTTCTTCTTTTTAGTTAACAGAAATAATTACCTCTCGCTGTCTTGGACCATCAAATTCACACAAGAAAATCCCTTGCCAAGTACCTAAGAGAAGTTCATTAGCTTCAAAGGGAATATTTATGGAGCATCCTACTAGAGTAGAGAGAAAATGAGCATTGGAATTCCCTTCATTGTGGATATATTCTCTAAGTTTGGGACTAATTCTTTTAAAAGCAAACTTTAGGTCATAAACAACATCCGGGTCAGCTGCTTCATTAATTGTAAGTCCTGCTGTAGTATGAGGAATATAGACATTTACAAGTCCATTTTGCTTGGGATAATCTTCAACAAGACTTTCTACTAACTTTGTAATCTCGATCATATCAACCGCATTAGTGGTAGTTACCTTAATTCTCTTAATCAACATAATTATCCTCCACTTTCTATATAGTTTAACTATTTATCTGTTTTTTCAAAATCTTTTTATTTAGGAATGATTAGTTCCGATATAAAAACCATGTTTGAAGATATTTGGTGAATCCATCTCAGCTAATAATATATTAGGGAATTGCCTCATGTATTCTTTAATATCTAGCTCGAAATCGCTATTGTTAATTAGCACAATCGCCTTTTGATTTGAAGACTTAATCCAACGCTCATAAATTAGAAGATGTTGATCTTCAATAAAGCGAATATTGCCTTCAGTAAATTCGATGTGAGAGCCCCTTACCTTAATCAGAAGTTTATAGAATTCTAATAATTCATTTCTATTTGTATCATTCTGATAATCCCAAGGAAATGGTCTACGATTATCTGGGTCCTTGTATCCATCAAGAAAAACTTCATCCCCGTAGTAAATATGAGGAATGCCTATAAAAGTAAATTGGAAAATCAAGGCTAACTTAATCCTCTTAATATTATTATCAGCTAACCTTCTTACTCTGATAGTATCATGACTTGCCAGAAGATTCATCTGACTTCTAATCACTTGATCAGGTAGAGTAACAAGTCCTAATGAGATTGCATTAATAAAACTCTTAAGAGAGATGCCATCATTTAAAAAATATGAGACACAAGGGTCTTTGAAAGCATGATAGTTCATGATTGCATCAAAATATTGACCTTGTAGCCAGACTTGAGAATCATTCCAAATCTCTCCTACTAAATAGATATCAGGATTTATCTGCTTCATTCTTCTTCTGAATAGTTGCCAAAACCAAAAAGGAACTTCTTCAGGAACATCCAATCTGAAACCGTCAATCTTCATCTCTTCAACCCAGAAACTCATAGCATCTAGTAAGTAGTTAACTAACTCGACATTAGGTTTTGTCTTAAGAATATCTCTTTCTCTATTCTCAGCAGGTGATTCTCTTAATAAATCAAAGTTGAATTCAGGTAAATCTTTTATTCCCCACCAACATTGATAATAGTCCTCAGCCTTAAAATCCTGGTCTATTATTTCAGGTAATGGCCATTTATACCAGTCAAACCAGCTCCAATACTTTGATTTATTTCCATATTTTACAGTATCTTGGAAGGCAAAGAACTCTGTTCCGCAGTGATTTAGAGCTATATCGATTATAACTTTTATCTCATGCTTATGCAAGTCAGAGACTAATACTTTGAATGATTCATTATCACCAAGATGAGGGTCAACTTGTTTAAAATCTATGCTATCATATCGATGAGGAGACTTAGCAACAAAGATTGGATTAAGATAAATGAGAGATATTCCTAGCTCTTTCAAATAGGGTATTTTCTCTCTAACTCCCTTTAGATCACCACCATAAAAAGCAAACCAATCTGGCTCTTTATTAGCTGAATAGGGGTTCTCTTTCAAAATGTCTAGATTATCCCACTTTGCTAAATGATGATATTCTTGATGCTTTGTTAAACTTAATTTTTTAGGTTTATTCTTTGAGTTTCGATAGTAAGCCTCTTTAAAATCCGGATTAAGCGAAGAATCACAATTATAAAAACGGTCAGGCATAATCTGATACATTATTCTGTTATGTAGATCCTTTGCTATTGAAAAGATGGGGTAATCTAAAGGAACAAATACAGAATAGGTAGCTGGATTATTAGTCAAACTAGTCTTATGAGCATAAAGGGAAAATTCTTTAAAATTAACAGCAATTCTATAAGAATAAAGATGATTCAATTTATCTATTTCCAAGATTTTATTATAAGCAGATAAGTTACCATCCGAGGCGATATAATCTAGTTCGTAAATAGCATCATCAAGAAAAAGTTTTACCTGCACTTGAGGAAACTTGGGTAAGACGACTTTGATTTCAAATTGATCTTGAGAATATCTATAAAATTTTATTATATCGCTTTTTAATTTTACTTCATTACTATCATGATAGGCGATCAACTCTTGCTTAATAAAGATATTTAATTGTTTGGATACATCGATAATAGAATTTTTTGATCTATTATCGAAGGCAATTTTAGCAATATTTTCCTCAATCTCATGCTCATTAAACCACCTATCTCCCTTAGCTAAATACTTGTAATGATAAGCTCCTTTTTTTAAGAAAAGACTAGTTGTAAAAGCTCTCCCCTCTTTATATAAAGGATTATGGTTAGGCTTCCAGTGGTTAAAATCTCCAACTATAGAGACTTCCTCTAATTTAAGCTTATCTTTGATTTTAAAAGGAATGAGATAAATATATTCTTGGTCTGATGTAACTTTAAGAAATGAATAGGTCTCATCTCCTATAACTATGCTATCAGCATTTGGATCTAAGCTTTTAATACCATTAATAAGTAGAAAATATTTATATTCACCTGGGTCTAGTTCCAGTGATATTTCATATATCCCTCCCTTATCATTAAGTCGATGAGAGGATTTGCTCCAATTATTAAAGTCTCCAACTAAGTAGACATCTAATTTAGTCGCAATAGGAGGTTGATATCTAAAAGTAATTGTTTTCATAATTTAAAAGTTCAGACTATGAAAAAGCATAACTTCGTGAGAGCTTTTTCCACTAGGTCTATACTTAAAGGTATATGACATCTTGGTTTTGAAATCAATGTTAGTTCTTAACTGAAAATCTTGATCATAGATTATCTTACTATTTCTATTCAAGTCTATTGCTTCCTGGAAAAAACCTTCATAATTAAAATAGATTCTCTTGTAGAGTGGCCTCCCAAAGTTTAATGTCAGATTATTAAGAAGAATGGAACTACTAAATTGAGCTAATTCAGAATCAGAAACATTCTTAGACTGACTAACATTTACATCATCAGCCTGTTCGTTAATGAAATAATTACTAACCATATTCTTAATAAAACCCGGTCTGATGTGAAAGTAATCAAGTTTTAAACCCCTTCGGAATAGAGTTTCAACAGGTTTAAGAAAACTATTAATATAGGTATTATCAACATTAGAACCTAGCATTAACATCGTTTCGTCTTGTAAAGCACTCTCTTCTTCTGCATTTAAGTTGTAACTTTCTCCAGTATATCTAAGCCTATTTATTACTTGAGTTTGAGTTTTATCATCTGGATTATCACTCTCCAAGGTCAAATTCAAATCTTGTAAACCTACTTGATTACTCTGTTCATTAGAAACCCTCAGGGTAACTACAGATCCATCTTCTACTCTTTTTATGAAGGTTCCATTTATGGATAAATCAAGTTCGTTTATCAATACCTGCACTAATTCAACGTTGAATTCAGTATCTAAAAATGTAACTGTTCCCTCCTCTGCAACGAATCTAGCATCAGGAACTGACCACATATTTTTATCATAAACTAGTGTTAAGTAACTGTTTGGAGTTACCATAATATTAGTTGGATAGGTAACATATTTAACATTTTCTCCAACAATCAGCTTAGCATCTAACTGGAAAGGTAATGGATTATTACTTGTAGTTTTCTTCTCAGCCTGTTTTCCATTCTTTTTAAAAGTGCTTTTCGAAGCTGAAGTTATTATTGAAGTTAAATTTTCAGTGTTAGGAGGATAGATAATTGAGGCATTGGAGACACTAACTTCTGCATCAATTTTCATATCATCAAAAGGCCCCTTGATAGAAGCATATTTATTATAACGCCCACCAATTTCAACTAAGGCCGTTTCATCCTTAGGCATATATTGTGGGATATGAGCTATAATTCCCCGATTTGAAGTTAACAACCTAAATTGTCCAAGAATAAGGTTACCCACAAAGAAGTTATCATTATCATCTGAAATACTATTAGTTAAGTTTATAAGACCATCACCTAAGCTGAACTCAAACTTGCTTAAATCTAACATATTATCTTTTATTACGGCAAAAATATTAAGACCTTCTAACGTCTCTGGTTGATCTACAATTTTGAGGTAGCCATCTTCAGATTTTAGATAGCCCTCATAAACTTGTAATCCTTCTTCGCCAATTCCAATGATTAACTCAGTTCGCAGATTAAAATTTCCTTCTGTAAATAAATCAGGGCTTATTTTTTTCAGCACTTTATAAGCATCAGCATTTAAATTAACATATAATTTTTCATCTGAGGGCATGAATTCATTCTTGAAGATATCATAAGAGAAATCCCCAATAATATTCAGATTAGCATAGTTCAATGAATTCAAATATAGATTATCAACATGGATTTTCTTAGGTGTATAAAGAGCATTGAAATATACATCATCAATATCAAAATCTGCTACTGCAAAATCAGAACCTACACCTTTAATTCTAACGCTATACTTTTCTTCATCCTTAGAATCGTATATTAGGTTTAGATCTGCGTTAAAGAATCCTTTGAGAGGGATGATATTTTGATAATCAGAAAAATTAATCTCATTTACCACTGCATTAACATTAGCCTGGACTCCTTCAGCAATGTCTAAAAAACCTGAAGCATTAACCAAGATTTGACGTTCATTATATAATTTAAACTCATTTAAACAGATCCGTTCCGTGTTACCCTCAAAACTACTGTGTATGCCATATCCTGAAAATCCTGCAACTTCCAATCCTGTTAAAACTACATAACCTGCTATTAGTTCTGAAGACCATTGATAATCAACGTCTAAAGTTATATAGCCATTTGGATAACCCTTAGTTAGTTCTTTTGGTAGAAACTTCTTTAACTCTGCTAATGATATTTGATTTACTTGCATTTTCAATTTTCTCTTCTTATCGAGTAAATCTTGACCTATAATAATTATATCCTTATTAATAGAAATATCAGCATTCAATTTTTGAAATTCATCAAGAGTGATATCTCCTACCATAGAAACTTCTTTGTTATAGATTTTTCCATTAAAAATTGAATTGGATATAGTTATCATGTTAGATGCTAGATTCCATTTAAGATTAGTTTTAACAGGAAGGTAGATTTCATCTTGAAAAGCAGTAATTTCTAAATCTATCTCAGACTCTAAATCATCTTTATCTTTCTTAACACTAATGTTTCCATTAATTAATGGATTGATGTTAGCGAAAGTACCTTGTCCAAAACTAGTAAAACTACTATCAAGCAGATAATCAAGAAAAAAGATATTAGCTTGAGATTTGGTTAAAGTAGTGTTTGAATCAAAGTTAATAAATAAATTGTCATTAGACAGTTGGCCTTGGATTAGATCATTATTTAATCTTACCTGCCCTGATATAGGCGGCAAGAGATAATCTTTATAGCCTATGGTGAGTTCTTCCAATCCAAACATTAAGTTTAAATTATTATCTAGAATGATCCCATCAGTATCGATGAATCCCTGAATCATAAAATCACTTGTTTCTCTATTTTTTATCTCCAATTCTGCTGTCAATATGTTATGTTTAAAAAGCCCCTTCCCTGATATCAAATTATTATCAAAAACTAAGTTATGAACATTTAGCTCAATCTCTTCTCGATAATCAAAAGTAATCTCCACATCAGTTATGGGTAAGTTACTCACCTCGAGAGAATCTGAATCAACCCAACCAGAAATATGCAGATCTGTGAATATCCCACTAACTTCTACCTGACCATCTACCTGGCCTTTCATAAATGGAAGTATTTCTCCTACTTGATATTTATCTACTTTTGCAGAGGAAACCATTCCACCATCATCTAACAAGCTTAGCAATTCACCTTGAAGTTCAAGAGGAATACCCATAAATGATGAGCTTCCGGGATAAATCTGTAATTTTTCAAGGCTACCAACTGCTCTCAAATCCCTTAACTCTCCCGGCATATCATAAAGGCTAAATCTGATTTCCTTACTAAATACATTCATAGTGAGGGAAATTTTTTCTTGGCCACCCAACTTAAGTTTAGCCTCTCCTGTGAGAGTGAAGTCTAAGTCTCTAACTACAGGTACATAGAGGGAATCCGGTTGATAATTAAGAACATTTAACTTAAGAGAGTTGAGTCCTTCTTTATCAAAGAAAAGTTCCACATGAAATGGATTCATCTGATTATCACGCATTTTAGCAATTAAACTCTCTTCTCTGCTATTATCAAAAGTAATATTTGCGTTTGAAATAGTATCTTTGATACCAAAGTATTCTTGATATTTTATTTCTGTTGCGAGGTTAGCATTAGTAATACTTGCCTTTCTTAGATAATGTTTTACATCAAATCCTTTACTGGGTTTATCATTTTTCTTCTTGCCTTCATTTTCTCCAAACTTATGGTTAAAAGAGATTATCGGACTTTCAATATAGAGGGAATCAACAACTTCATTTAACCAATTATGCATATTAACTAAGGATGAGTAATTTAGATTAATATCAAGTTGAGAGCTTTCAAAACTATAATTAATATCACTTGTGGAATGTACTTTTAGATCTCTAAAAAAGATTCCCTTAGTATTTATATCTAACGATTCCAGAGAAATATCAGCTTTGACTAAATCGCCTATTGTATTTTCAAGAATATATTCAACTATGGTATTACGTTTCTGAATTATAGCCCCCAAAGAGAAAATAAAGATAATTAAGATAAGCAGAATAATATCCTTTATTCTCTTTTTTTTTGCATTTTGCTTTATATTCTTTGTCTTCTCTAGGCTAGTTTTCATGCTTGGATTAATTTACCCTCTTTTATGGTATAATGACTATCATCTTCTTTAACAAGGTTTAAATCATGAGTAACGAAGATTATTGTTAATCCCTTTTTATTTAAATCACGCAATATAGAAATCACATTCTGGGTAGTTTCTTCATCTAAGTTACCAGAAGGTTCATCTGCTAAGAGAATCTTTGGTTTGGTAACTATGGCTCTGGCAATGGCAATCCTCTGCTCTTCTCCCCCACTTAACTGATTAGGGAAATGATGCATCCTCTGACCAATTCCTAATGATATTATTACTTCAGAAGCCAATTTAACAGCTTCAGCTTTCTTATAGCCTTGTACTAACAAGGGAATCATCACATTTTCCAAAGCAGTGAAGTCATCTAAAAGGTAGTGAAACTGAAAGATGAAACCTATATTTCTATTTCTAAAGATCTCCATATTGCTAATAGAGTTACAGGATTCTCCTGCTAGATTTATCTCACCAGAATCAGGGGAATCTAATAAACCTATCAAATGCAGAAGTGTGCTCTTACCGCAACCGGAAGTCCCTGTTATAGCTACAAATTCGCCCTCTTCTACAGTCAGATTTATACTCTTTAACACCTGTAATTTTTTCTTATCTTCAAGGTAACTTTTGCTTACATTATTTAATTTTATGATATGCATATTATTGTCTCATTATACTAATAATTTCTAATTTATTTATATTTCTCAAGGAGAGAAAAATTGTTGTAGATATTACAAATATTGTTGTTATATATATTGTTAAAAACATCAATGCTGAAGGATTTATCAATATTTTATCTATGAAATAAATATCTCCTTTCAGCGAGAAATAATCCTGACTGGTAAGCCAGTAGGCACTTCCATAACCAAGAATCAATCCTATCACTATTCCAATATGAGCTAAGATTAAAGAGAAAGTAAAGTAGATGAATTTAATTTCCTTTCTTTTTAACCCTAAAGTCATTAAAATCCCAATCTCATTGATTTTCTCAATAATTATTGTACTAACAGTACTTATTACATTGAAACTAGCAACTATGACTATAATGCATAAGATTAAGAATATCATCACTTTTTGCAATGATAGGGCTGAGAATATTACTGAATTCTTTGAGATTAAATCAAAGGCTTGCACTTGAGGAAGTCGATTCATAAATATTCTATTAAGCTCACCAGCCACTAATCTGCTATTATCTTGACTTCGATCATTCAACAAAAGATAAGTACTTATGCCTGAATCATTATCACCAACCAACAGTTCCACCCTTGATTTATTAACAATTGCACGATATACATCAATTTCATAAAGTCCTGTTCTCTCAATATCTCTTACAAGAAACTTCTCTGCTTTCTTTACCAGTCCAAAGATTGAATATCTAATTGAGCTGGGAATGATAACATTGACTTCTTCCCCTACTTGAACATTTAACTCTTTTGCTAAATACTCCCCTAAGATAATCTCATTATCAGAAAGGTGGAAATCCTTTTGCTTTGTAAAAGAGTACATGAGTTGATTAAAATTAGTGTTATCTTCAGAAAAGGATTCAATATAGGCCGGTTTGTTAGAATCACCTCTGTTAATTATAACAGATATTCTTTGTTTTTGCTCAATAGCCATAATCTCCGACTTGTAAGCATCAAGAATAGACTCTAGTTCTTCTTGATTGCCTTCTGTGAGCATATAATTATGATTTATCAAAATATCAGGTTGAGCTACTTTGAATGCATTAACTAATGTTTTTTCATAGCTTTCAAACAGGATCATTGAAAGGGTTAATGTCCCCACAGCAATAATAATTCCAATGATCATAAAGAGAGAATTCTTGCCCCATGAAGAGCTTTTCAATCTTTTAAGCGTAACCCAATATAATGCTAATACACCTTTCACTACTATTCCCGTTCTGCTGGTGGTGGTAGTTCAATCATGATCTTTTCAGGTACTTGTTCTTCAGCTTGAACTTCTTTATTCTCTGCATGAGCTTTGAAAATTAAGGAATCACTATTCTTAAATACATCAACTACATAAATTATCAAAAATATAGTAATGGTTATTAAAAGAATTGCATAAATCATATTAGCAGAAATCAAGAACTTCTTCTCTTGCTTGTACTCCAAAGATTTAAAATTATCAACTTTGTATTCAGGGTATTTATTCTCAATAATAGATATAACTTTCCCCTGATTAATGTTAAGTTTTCTCACAATCGAATAGGCATAACTTTTGACTACCCCAAAGCCACCGAGAGCTTCAATATTATCCTCTTCCAATAGTTCCAGATGATTTTTCTTAATTAAAGTTATTCTTGCTAAATCATCAATAGAAAGATTTTTCTCTTCTCTAATATTTCTAATATATTGTCCTATACTATCCATAATTATCTCCAATAGAAGGTTCCAGAGCCGATATGCTTAACCTCTCCTTCTAAAATTACATTGTTATTTTCCCAAGATACCTTAATATCTCCACCATCTAATTTAATTATAACAGAATCATCAACTAACCCATTCCTGTAACAATCCCAAAAAAGTGCAGATGCTCCACTTCCACAAGCATAGGTTAACCCACTTCCTCTCTCATAGACTATTGCCTGAATTCTTTTTCTATCTAAAATATCTATTAACTCGATATTAATCCCATCAGGGAAGACACTACTGGCTTGTAGTTTTTCAGCTATTTCAAGAAACTCTTTGCGGGTCAATGCAATATTATTGTGAATAATAAGATGTTGATTTCCAATATCAACAATATTTCCCAAAATATTATCAGATTCATATTGCTCTATAAACTTGGGAAGTCCCATATTAACTTTCACATTCTTAGTCTTAATATCAACTTCTGCTATTCTTATCCCACTTAAGGTGTTAATTCTAATAGGGTTTATATGTCCCTCTTCAGCCAAGAGATAAGCTACACACCTAAGGGCATTACCACACATCTTTGCTTGAGAACCATCACTATTGAATATCCGCATCAAACAAACTGCATCCTCATCATTTTCCAAAACAACTAAGCCATCAGAACCGATTCCAAATCTGACACAACTAATAGCTTTACTTAATCCTGAAAAATCTATTTCTTCATATCGGAAATCTCTATTATCCAAGTAAATATAATTATTACCTTGGGCTGTCATTTTTATAAAATTAATATTCTTATTCATCTATTCCAAAGATCTCCTTAAAATAATCACTAAAATTATAGAATCCTCTTTTTCCGGCTATCCAGTCAATAGACTTCACTGCCCCTGAAACAAAAGCAGCTCTCTCCCTGGCAAGATGTTTTAATTCGATGAAATCAAAGGCTCCATCATATCCCACCAGATGAGTACCCGGCTTACGTCCCGCTCTGATTGATTCAAAATCAAAATCCGCTCTAAGGTCAGAGTGATTATCCTTTAGGATAGAAGTAATATATTTAGCAGTTCCGGAAGGCCTGTCTTTCTTCTCATTATGGTGTTCTTCCCAAGCATAGAGGTCATAATCGGGAATCTTAGCCATCATTTTGGACAGATAATCAACAGTCTGAAAAAAAATATTCATACCAATGGAAAAATTAGCACTATAAATAATCCCAACCTGATACTCTATAGCTATCTCCTGGACTCTCTCTATAGAATCATACCAGCCCGAAGTACCTATAACAATATTCATTCCACACTTGGCTAGTGCTTGAACCCTATCAACAAGTCCCTGAGGCTGTGTGAACTCAAGTGCTAGCTCAGCCCCATTCAAGCTATCTCTATCTATTTCATGCTTATACTTGTCTTGACTACTATCGATTATACTCACTATTTCGTAGCCTTTTTGAAAGCATAAGTTTTCCAGCATTTTGCCCATTTTACCATATCCAATTAAAGCTATTTTCATAATTATACCTCTTTTTGTCATAATAAATATCGTTTAATATTTTGTCAATTAGATATTTTGCTAAACCTGCCTTTTGTGATTTATAATAAATAATTATTTTTTTTCAAGATAATCATTGACTAATTAACATAAAAAAAATATAAAAGTAAAATATTAAATAAATTAAGGAGTAAGTAATACTTAATGGCACGCAGAAGTAGAAAATATATGACCTGTCCCAAGAATAAATTCAGATTCTTGACACCATCATTGTGTTCTGTGTGTGATTCAATTGAAAACTGTAACTCTTTTAGAGAATTTTACAAAAGAAATAAGAAAAAATATGACAAATTTGTCTATGAAACAATAACAAAATTCCCAGAAAAATACCAATTGGAGGTAATATTTATGGCTACTAAACAAGTATTTATTCAAATAGTAGACAAAAAAACCGGAAAAATTGAAGAAGTTGTGAACTCCAGAACATTAGATGCTATGGATATCGAGAAGAAAATTGCCCTAACTAGAGGCAAGGAACTCTATATTGTTACTCACAAGGTTGAGCCTGTCATCAAAATTGAGATGAAACAAGTAAAAATATCTGAGCCTGTTTCTTATGTAGAACCTGATCAAAGTCTAAATTTGGAAATAGACTCTAAGCTGGAAGAAGAAGTTCCTCAGCCTGCTAAAATTGAGCCTGCTGAAAAGACTACAAAAAAAACTACTAAAAAGCCGACCACCAAAGTTGAGGAGCCTACAGAGAAAGCAGAAAAAAAATCAACTCCTAGAAAGAAGAAAACTGTTAAGAACGATTAATCTCAAAATTACTTATAATCTAGCTTAACTTCTCTTGCAAGAAGCAAGAAGTCGTCTTTATTATCCGACTGAAGTGAAGTAAATTTCTTTTTTTACTTTACTCTTAAGCAGGATTAGTATTTTTTGATTTACCTAGTTAATATGTTAAAAAAAAGGATTATTAGATGTGGAAGAAATTGCTGATTTTATGTTCGATTGCCCTATTCCTAACTTCCTGCTCTCTCTTTAGAGGAGGAGATGAAGAAGACTACTCTCACTTATATTTTGATATCAAATTATCTGAACTTGCTTCTGACAGAAATGCTGAATATTCGTCACTATGCTGGTATGGAGAGGACCTCATCCTCCTCCCCCAATACCCATCTTATTTTCGGAGCAAGCTTGATCAAGATGTAATATTTATGATAAGTAAAGAAAAATTATCTAGAGCTATCAAAAATAAAGGGAAACGAGTTGTGGAACCCGAAACAATCCAACTAGTTAATAATGAGACTTACAAACTTGTCCCAGGTTATGAAGGCTTTGAAGGGATTTGCTACGATGGTGAATTTTTCTACTTAACTGTAGAATATAATTCAAAGAGCAACAAAGGGGTTCTTGTTAAAGCTAAAATGTCAGAAGATGGCAAACAACTTGAAATATTGAACAATGAACATCTTATTTTAGACCTACCTGCTCAAGTATTTAATGCCTCCTATGAATCAATTTTTGTCTATGAAGATCATATCTACCTCATCTATGAAGCCAACGGAATAATGGTTAACCAAAGGCCACTGGTCAAAAAAATATCTAAAGATTTCAAAACAGTTACAGACCTTAAATTTGATCATATAGAATACAGAATCACAGATGTTACCTCATTTGACGAAACCGGACGAGGATGGGCCATTAATTACTTCTGGCCTGGAGATGCAGAGCATTACAAACCAGTAGAATCAACAATAAATAGTAAGTTCGCAGATGCAAATAATCTTGAATCTGGAATTGAAAGAATTATCCCCTTAATTATTACAGATAATCAAGTGAAATATGATAGAACACGCTCCCCAATCTATATCAAGAAAGCCCCAAGAAGTGAATCTTGTAATTGGGAAGGCATAGTTAAATATGGTAGTAATTCATTTCTCTTAGCAACTGATAAATTTCCCCACACAGTCTTAAGATTTTTAAAAAAATAATATAATAAAATGGAGTATCAATGGAATTCTTTAAAGGTGTTTTAGCTTTAGATGATTGGCGTTTATGGGTCATGTATCTCATAGGTGGAGTGTTAATCTATCTCGCCATCGCCAAAGATTATGAGCCCACTCTCCTCTTACCATTAGGCTTTGGTACAATTCTTACAAATATCCCCTTTTCCGGTGCCATCGGTCAACACGGAGCCCTGTCAATTCTCTTCAATATGGGTATTGCCAATGAGTTATTCCCACTTATTCTTTTCATTGCTATCGGAGCTATGATCGATTTCACTCCCCTGCTTCAAAATCCCAAAATGTTACTCTTTGGTGGTGCAGCTCAATTCGGTATTTTTGTAACTATCATCTTAGCTGCAGCAGTTGGTTTTGGTATCAAAGAAGCTGCTGCCATCGGGATTATTGGGGCTGCTGATGGACCTACCTCTATCTTTGTTGCAAATAGATTCGCCAAAGATTTATTAGGACCTATCTCCGTGGCTGCATACTCTTACATGGCTTTAGTTCCATTAATTCAACCTCCGGTAATCAGACTTCTTACTTCCAAACGAGAAAGATTAATTCGCATGGAATACCAAGCTACTGATATCCCAAAAGTTGTAAGAATCCTCTTCCCTATCCTGGTAACTTTTGCTGCAGGATTAGTAGCTCCTGAATCTGTATCCCTAATCGGATTCTTAATGTTTGGAAACTTAATTAGAGAATGTGGTGTTTTAAAATCAATCTCAGAAACTGCTCAAACTACCCTGGCTCACCTGATAACTATTGTATTGGGAATCGCCATCTCTTCAACTATGACAGGTGATAAATTCCTCCAATGGCAAACTATTATGATTCTGGGATTAGGATTAATAGCCTTTGTCTTTGATACTGCAGGTGGTGTCCTCTTTGCTAAACTTATGAATCTCTTTTCCAAAAACAAAGTTAATCCTATGATCGGTGCCTGCGGGATTTCAGCCTTCCCTATGTCTGCTCGCGTAATCCATAAAATGGGATTGAAAGAAGACCCTTATAACTTCTTGCTCATGCCGGCTGTTAGCGCTAATGTAGGCGGTCAAATCGGCTCAGTTATTGCCGGTGGAATCATCATAGCCCTCCTCTCATAATATATATTAAGGACAAAACTTATGATAAATACTAAACTTTTCGACTTAGCCAAAGAAGTCGCCCAACAAGCCTACGCTCCCTACTCCCACTTTAGAGTCGGGGCTGCCCTTATCACCGATACAGGCAACATCTATCAAGGCTGCAATGTAGAAAATGCATCCTATGGACTCTCAATATGTGCTGAACGAAACGCCATCTTCAATATGGTAGCTAATGGTGATAGAATTATCACCGAAATCGCTATCTACGTAGATTCTGATAAGATTTTCCCTCCTTGTGGGGCCTGCCGTCAGGTTCTAGCAGAATTCGGAGAAGATATCATTATCTACTACGGTAATGATCATCAAATCACAGAAACAACCATGAAAGAGATTTTACCACATACTTTCAGACTTAAATAGGCTATTGTGTGAATCGTTGATTTAGTGATGAGTGATGCGTTAAGAGTTATGAGTTATGAGTTATGAGTTAAGGGACTTCTTAAATCCCAAAGGGATGCCATATAATAGGCAGTTTTCGCAAGACACTGTAAACGACGAACACAAGATAGCTTAGCCCTACAGGGGCGCATATATAATAATTCATAATGGATAATTGAGGGTTGAATCGTTGATTTCTTTAATTGAAAGGATGACCTCTTCTTTAGTGGTTTTGTGAGATTTTTGTGCTTTTGTGTTTGAGACATCATTAAATCCCAAAGGGATGCCATATAATAGGCAGTGTTCGCAAGACACTGAACCAAGATCCCAACCAAAGATGAGCCCTACAGGGGGGCATATATTCTTCTATTTTCATCCTTTTTTTGCTAGCCTTCATATGTATCCTACGTTCCCGACATTCATAACGATGAAATATATCCTAACTTAAAATATTTCAATAATATAAAAGATATTGCTTGACTTATAATCTCGTTACAAATATATTGTTAGTAACGATGATTAAAGGCAGGATAGTAAAGATGGCAGCAATAATACATCAAAAAGATAAAAAAACAGGAAATATTTATGTTTATGA
>JAEKNW010000264.1 GCA_016838885.1 Candidatus Cloacimonadota bacterium | reverse complement strand
GTTATAGAATGAAAGGGAAAATATAACTAATAATGAGTTACAATAGTGTACCAGATTAAACTTCCAAATCTGTACCATTTTAAACTTCTATTGACATTATGGATGCACCCCCTGTGTCCCCCTCAAAGAAGGGGATTTTGCTAAAAGAATCGGCTCTCTTCCTTAAAGCTCTACTGCATGATTCAGGATAAATTCATAATTTTAGATTATACTTGACAAGTTAAGCTTGCTTTTGTAAAATATCTTTGTTTGGATTTTTTAACATTTTTAAAATCTAGGAGGTATTATGGTTAAAGAAAAGGACAAAAGAATCATTGAATTGGGGATGCTAACTTTAATGGGTTTAGAGGATATGGAGAAATCTAACAAATCAATTCTCAAGGGAAGAGAAAAACTGAGGTATATCGATAATGTAAACATTAATGGTGAGAAATCCTCAGGGACAGCAAAATACTCAAATTCTGTATTAGAAGTAGCCCGTATCAATCAAACTATCCCATTTATCAGCTTAATAAAAGTACAAAATGAGTTAACTAATGAGATAAAGTATTTTGCTTTGCAGAAAGAAAGAACTTCAGGAAGTTTTAACAAAGATTATATGCTAGCAATTTCAAAATATGGTGAAAAAAGTACATCATTACTTACATCAAAAGTCGGTTCAAAAATTGAATTTGGTAAAAAGGGTAAATATGTAATCTTGAGAAGAATCGATTTTGAACCAACCAAAGACTTAGAATGGGATGGAATAAAATGCAAGATATTCGAAAAAGATTCTGAGTTTCCTAAAGCAATTGATGCAATAAGAAAAGATATAATTTTAAAAAATATGAATTTTATAGAGCAGAATGATTTAACACAATGTTCATCGTTAACCGAAAATCTCAACCAATTTTTCACAAACTTAGAAGAAAATCAAAATGAAAAAAGTACTATTGATTTTAACTTTAATAAACCTGTTATTGATTCAGCTCATCTACAAAATCAGATTATATTAAGTCCTAAGCAAGAGAAAATTCTTAGATTGCCTATAGGGGGTAGATATCTTATCACTGGGCCCGCTGGAACAGGGAAAACATCCTTACTTGTTAAAAGAATAGCACAAAAATCGGTAAATACTTTTTTAATCGATCAAGAAAAATCAGATAAATCTGTGGAAGATTACTTCATGAATAAACTAAACACTTGGATCTTGTTTTCTAATAGACCAGAAACGGAAAGCCATTTATCATATACCTTCCAACAGGAGCAAGTGTTAGACTTTAACAAAAATATCTTCTCTTGGAACACGTTTGTTAATAAATTTATAAAATTATTATCAGATGAAGGTATCAGATTTAATATATCAGAAGATATTGAGATTTTAGAAAAGGACTCTTCATTTACAGATTATTTTTTGAGTCAAACTACCGGCAAAAAAGAAATTTTAAGCACATTAATAAAGTTTTATAAAAGTGATTTTAGCGAACGAAACATTAGTTATTTACAGAAAGTACTTAGAGAAAAAAGTTCTTTCAAAAGCTTTTTAACAGTTTGTAGCTTTATGGATGAAAATGATCTATTTGATAAAATTAATGATATTTTTGATAATGAAAAAAGTAAAGCTACATTACTATTAGAGAGTTTAAGTGATGATACAAATAATTTATCTCAAACTACCCTAAGCCAACTCCTAACAGATGTCATAAGAAATTTTAACAATGATAGTAATATTCTCCAAGTGAAAGAAATTAATAATGAAAATAAATCACAATTACTAAATCAAATTCAAAAACTCCTTGGTGGATATCTTAAAATATTATCTGCATTATTTCAACTCATTGAAATGAAGAATCATTATATTAAAATCATTCACTTTGATCTGAAATATTTCCAAAAAGTATTCATAAATTGGACTTATTCACTTTCCAGTGAAAACTCTGATTCTATTAGTAATGACTTATTCAGTGATTTTATTGAGTTTTTACTAACAATTGCAAATGACTTATTCCAAGTTACTACCATTGATGATAGACTCAAAATGAGAAGCTCAATTTATCAATATATAAGAGACAACTATAGACGCGAGGTATTAATCGAGGAGATAACAGACTTTCAATTAAAACAATTAAATATTATTAAACTTTTATGTTATCCAGGAACATCAAATATATTCATAACTGGAGACCTATTGCAAATTGGAAGTATGGGTAGTATTTTAACTGAAAAAGCACTTAGTAAATTCATCGGAGATTTTCGATATGAACACCTGAATGATGTTTATAGATTTAAACCTAGTTTGTTTAAAATAAATAACTATCTCTATAGCAAATTACAAGATAAAGAAAACACTCTTAAAAATGCCTATACTAAATCAAATGATCAATTTTTACCAATAGCAACAGAACTTAATGGAAACATTGAGTTAACATCATGGATAACTTCTAATATTGAAATCATAAAAAATGAGATAAAACAGAAGTTTAATGTAGGTATAATTACTTTTTACCGAGACCAAGTCCCACTTCTTAAACAATCCATTGATAAAATAAGTGACATAGAATTATCTATATTTCACATTGATGATATAAAAGGAAGAGAATTTGAGCTACTCTTCATTTTAAATATTGATGAACTTAAAGAAGATAATATGTATGTGAATCGATTATATACTGCCATATCAAGAGCAAGTGGATTTTTGGCTCTTAGTTATAGTAGAATCAATAATAATTTTTTGGAAGAATTATTACTGAAGTTCTTTGTTAAAAGTAATAGCTTTAATAGTAATCATAAGTCATTAAGAGCTGATGTTTCTTTGAATTCTGAGTCTATTTCTGAAAATCTGTCAAATGAGATAATTCATGATACAGAAGAGAAAATCGACGAAAAAGTTTATACTTGCAAAGAAGAAGACTATGATGATGGTACAATATGGGAATTAGATAAAGTTAAGTATGATCCAGCTTTTTGGAATTGGCTAAGAAAATACTTTGAGAAAATTAAAAAGAAATCTAGTAAAAAAGATGCTAAGAATCTCGAGGAAATTATCTCAATTCTAAACAAAGTTTATGGATTCTGTCATGGTTTTTCTCGTTTAACCAATAGTGAATATGAAAAAGCATTAAGAGTTGCTAAGTTCGCAAAAGAAAGAGGATTTAAATTCTATGTTACTTCTTTGAAAGAAAGAGATTATTAACAAAATCATAACTAATTTATAATCTTAATGTATATAGTAGTTCACTTTTCACTTTTCACTTAAATGGCACCCATGAGCCGATTCGAACGGCTGACCTTTTCCTTAGGAATAATTCATTAGAAAGTTAAATAGTGTAATATATGTAGTTATCCTCATTATATACTACTTGCATGACGGTTGCATGACAAAAAATTTAGTGCTATCTAAGAGGAAGCAATCATTCTATTATCATTTAAATATAAACTAATACAACAAGAAAATTAAATTATAAATCTAAATGGCACGAGAATAATCGTGCCATTTATTATTTTGTATTATTTAACAATCAATGAACCTTTTTATTAATAATTACAAGGCTCATAGGTTTATATGATACTATTTCATTAGAATTATCTTCTTAGTTTCTACATTTGATTTACTTTTCATAACCACCAAGTACAATCCAGATCCAACTGACTTGTTATTATTATCTTGGCCATACCAAGTAACAGTATTTTGTGATTTAACAAACTCACCGAAGTCTTTTACAAGCTGTCCTTTAATATTATATATCCTCATACTTGCAATATCTTTTCTGGCAATATTAAAGTTAATTGTTGTACTTGGATTAAAAGGATTGGGGTATATGCTACCTAACTTAGTAACAGTAATAGCCTCTATATCATCTTCATTCGAAACAGCTTGCACTACACTCCAAATATATTCTTGAGTATCTCTAAACCCATCAGATAATGTTAGCTTCACTTCATAAGTATTATTCTGATAATTTGAACTATCATAATCGAATGATTGAGTATCTGAAACTACAGTATCATTTAACTGCCATTCATAAGATAAATCTTGTCCATCAGGATCGAAAGCATTGACAAAGAAATTGAGGATTGTATGTTCTTCAAACATCTGATCTTCAGGTGTCCATACACCATCTAATTCAGTAGCATAAGACAAATCAGTAATTTCAATCTCTTGATCAACATCAGTTACTTCAATATTCCAGTTAAATGATTGAATGTTTCTTAAAGCAACATCACCATAGTTATCATTAATAATTAATTCTAGTGTATATTCACCAGCAGAATCATAATCTGTCTCAAATAGATAGGTTGCCGATGTAGAGACTTCGGTTCCATTTAATATCCAACTATAAGTTAAATCATTACTATCAGGGTCACTTGCGTTTATATAGAAATTGAGTGTTTCGGTTTCACTGATAAATTGGTCAACTGGAGTCCAGACCCCCTCTAATGCTGTTGCATAAGATAAATCATGAATAACGATTGTTTGATCTACATCACTTACTTCAATCTGCCAAGTGAATGTCTGCGTATCTCTAATAGCAGCTCTTAATGTTCTATCAACTGAAAACTTAGATATGGGGTTATTATCGAATCTTTCACGAGACATAGATGAACTTTTACTATTTCTTCGATTATTAAGTCTAGAAGTAATTATTTGCTCACGAATATAGTTGTCATCTAGAATCAGCTCAAGTGTATAACTTCCAGCCAAATTATAATCAGTTTGAAACTGATATAAAGAACTTGCAGAGACTTCTACATGATTTAGCAACCAACTATAAGTTAAATCATTACCATCAGGGTCACTTGCGTTTATATAGAAATTGAGTGTTTCGTTTTCACAAATAATTTGGTCAATAGGATTCCAAACACCATCTTCTTCAAAAGCAAAGGATAAATCAGTAATTACTATATTTTGGTCAATATCATGTACAATTATAGTCCACTCAAAAGTTTCAACATTTCTTCTAGTTAATGTTGGATTTTGTTTTCTATTATACGATGAATAATCCCTACTAATTGAAAGCGTTAAACTGTATTCTCCAGCTGTATCATAATCAGTATTAAAAAGTAAAGAATCTGAATTTGAGACTTCCTCACAATCTAGCTTCCAACTGTATAATAAACTATGATTTAATGGATCATCTGCAAACACTTGAAACAGTTGGGATTCTGTTTCATATAATTCTATGACACCATTAACTGGAGACACATTCCCAACGACAATGTCTTTGATCTCAAAAGCTATATAAGCAACTGCTTCGTGTCTTGTTCCTTCATATGGTATAATGGGGTATGGTATACTACTATCTGAGCAATAACTAATTGATCGATAACCATCTACTTCCAATGCTAAGAATGGTGATATTGAAGTATTAGCATTATTAACATAATCTGCTATCCCTACAACTAAATTATCATTTTGATTATAGATAAATGGATTTTCAAACTGAAGCTCAACCCAATCTCCTTCTCCAACTGAGATCTCTGCTACTTGTATTAAACCATCAGTAATAGTTACCCAGTCGTTCTCTGCTTCAAACTCTGTTTTGTCAGTATGAGCTAGATAGATTCGCAAATTTTCAGAACCTGTGATCGATTCTGAGGTATTTCTTTTTAAATATAGTCTATCGATAATAGGATCAATACTTGTGAGTTCAGATTGAAAGAATATAGTTTGGCTATAACTCATAGGGTAGTTACCATTGATAGGAATAGTTGATTCAATTATCTTGTTTTGAGCCAACACTGAGGCGATATTTACGGTGGAAAAGCTCCTGATTGGGCAGTTCTCAGCTTCATTACCGTCAGCATCTACAGGGATCACTTGCCAATAGTATTCTGCATCTGCTCCAATCCCAGCAAATAAATAGTTGGTTACTAACCCTATATCCTGATTATGTAATATATTAGTTGGTGGGTTGTCAGTCCCTACACTCAAAAGATATGAAGTAGCATGTTCAAATAGATCAGCTTCCCATATTAGTTGTTCTCCTGTTATTGCAGTTTCTCCATTATCTCTTGGATAGGTTAGGATAGGGGCAACAACACCAGAAACCTGCCATGAAAGAGCAGGATACAGATCATTAATGCTGGGATTAAAAAACCAATCTCCATCAATATCAGCATTGAAACCAACTACACTCCAATCAGCATCTACAAATATTGCAGGTGTTTTCATTTGCTGTGTTGTTAACCCTGTAGCATCTGAACCTCCAGCGCTTGTAGTTTGACCAGATGTCTCAATATCCCAAAAGCTGTTGTTGACAGTTCCTGAATTTAGAAAACCTATCAAACCACCTACATGAGAAGAACCTGTAACACCACCTGTTGCATAGCTATTGCTGGCGATCCCTCCAGTCCATAGATACCCTATCAACCCTCCAGCATAATCACCATTCACATTACCAGTTGCATAGCTATTATTGACAGTTCCTGAACTTAGAATACCTACCAAACCACCGACAAGAGAAGAGCCTGAAATATCACCTGTTGCATAGCTATTGCTGGTTGTACCAGTATATTGAAACCCTATCAACCCTCCAACATCATTATCATCACCATCCACATTACCAGTTGCATAGCAATTTCTTACTCCAGAATATCCCCAACCTGGAGACCCTTGGTTTCCAATTAAACCGCCAACTCTAGAAGATCCGCTTACATTCCCAGTGGCATAACAATTGCCGTATATTCCAAAAGATAACCCGACCAACCCACCTACTTGATACGATCCACTTACATTTCCAGTAGAATAACAATTAGTGAATTCTTCCTCTAAATCACCCCCTCGCTGATACCCAATCAACCCGCCGGTCGCATTCCCTGATCCACTCACATTTCCAGTAGCATAGCAGCTGTCGAGTGCCACCAAACAATCTCCTATTAATCCACCGACATTATTCCCAGACCCACTCACATTAACACTTGCATAGCAGTTAGTGGCAGGACCATAATGAAATTTACCAATCAGTCCACCTACTTCTGACGTTCCACTGACGATTCCTGTAACAAAGCAGTCATTGACTTGACCCCAGAGTTTGCATCCACTTAACCCCCCAACATTTTGATTTGCGTTTATATCAACATCTTCTAAATACACGCTCGCTAAATTTGAATTATCAGTGTATCCAAAAAGCCCAACATAATCCTGGGTGGGGCGGTTTATATAGAGATTTGAGATTATAAAACCATTCCCTTTAAAGTTACCTGTGAATCTGTTATCATTTGACCCAATGGGTTCAAATCCTGCTCCTTCGTTCCAATCAATAGTCGCTGAAGCATCTATATCATTAGCAAGTTCAAAATATGGATCACTGTTATTGTGGTAAGGGTAAAGATTATTAAATATCTGTAATTCGTTTAATGTGGAAATCTGTATAGGACTAGATTCTGAACCATCACCACCCAAGTTATTCAAAGGTGTGATAAAATATCCATTTAAACTGTGTTCCATTAATTCAGTATCGAAATAAACTAAAGTCCAATAATACTGGTTATGTAAGTAGTCTATATCTGGGAGTTGATAAGTCAATGTATCAGAAGCAATAGTTAAAGGTATTACAACTTCTGTCTGTGATTCTATGTCACCAAACCATAACTCAACATACTCTATATTGTCATTTAATATGAAAAGCAACTCCGATGGTAAGTAGTCTAGTAGTTGATCTTTGGGAGGAGAAACTTCTAGAACATAGTTGTTAACTCCTGTGGTAGTATTGAACCACCCAATACAATTTGTATTGTGTTCTGAATATGAGTTCTTTGTTACGATTTTCCAGTAATATCTCGTACCATAAAGTAAATCCTCAAATGAGTAAGTACCGTTCTCTCCAGCTATCTCTTCATCAATTACCATATTTTCAGGGGGGTAAACTGTATCAAAATAAACATCATAGGTTTCTGTGTTTTCTCCAAAAGTCCAACTCAATGTTCCATCTACTGGTACTTCTACTTCACCATACATATAATTAAAGTCTGATGGCTGTCTAGGAGCTTCTTCATCAACATCATCAAAAACATCAGGTATCTGCCAAATAAGAGCAGGATAACACTCATTAATGTCAGGCCTAAAACCCCAATCTGCTTCATCATACGCATTATAAACTATAAGACTCCACCCAGCATCAACAAAATATGAGGGTGTTTTCATCTGATATGTCGTTAAACCTATACCTCCAGCACTTGTAGTTAGACCAGATGTCTCAATATCCCAAAAACTGTTATTAATAGTTGCTCCACTATTACTATAACCAACCAAGCCTCCTCCATAACTATCAACACTGACTGTCGCATAGCAGTTGTTAACAGTTCCTGAAATTAGATAACCTATCAAACCACCGTAACTAAGCCAACCACACGAAAGACTCCCGGATGCATAGCAGTTGTTGACAGTTCCTGAAGCTTGAGAACCTATCAAACCACCGGAAACTGAACCATTACTACTAACATTCCCAGTTGCATAGCTGTTATCAATAGTACTGCAAGAACTATAACCAGCCAAGCTCCCTACGTACATTTTTCCAGTTATATCACTATCAATTAAACCTATATTACTTATAATAGATTCATCTATGTAACCAAACAAACCAACATAATCCTGCTCAGGTCTATTAATATAAAGATTTGATATTGTATGACCATTTCCATCAAAACCACCTCTAAATCTATCTGTTAAATTCCCAATAGGCAATAAACCAAATCCAGCATTCCAATTTTCAGTTTCTGATGCATCAATATCATTCAACAGCTGAAAGTGATATCCTACTGTCACTACTCCAGGATTTTCACTCAAAAATCTTAACTCATCTAGGTTTGTAATAAGAAAAGGGTCTTGTTCAGATCCTGAACCATTCAAATCAGGGTGTATTATCAAACTATGAGAAAATGTATCAAGTCTATAAGATACAAGATTTGAATCGCAACAGATATTGGGATATTCTTGCCAACTCAGTTCACATACGCCAACTTCTATAGCGGTAAAATGAAAATTTACAAATGAGGAGTTAATTCCTACTTGCACCCCATTCGGTTGATTATCAATACATCCTATAATATGAATTGTTCCATTCAAGCTGTCTGCTTCTGCTTTGTCAATTGTGAAATTACTTATTATATCATTTAATTGCCAACCATCAAAGTGTAAGATATTAGAATCATAATTAATTTGAAAATCAAACGCTTTTAGGTCTAATATCAGACTATCTGATTGTATTGAAACTTCAATTTCATCAAATTGGGCAAAATCTTCATTTGTTGTATTAAAGGATATACCATATATATTAATAGCTAAAACGATTATTACTAAGCTTAAAAATAATCTATTCATTATAACCTCCATTTTGAGCGTGATTATAGTTAATTTCTAACACTTCTGATTCTGACCATACTCCTGAATCCTCATAAATAAAGAGTTTTACATAAGAAATATTTTCTTCATACATTTCTTTAGGGATTTCAATTCTGTTTATTTTTCTAGAAACAACTTCTTTACTATCAGATATTTCTTTCACCACATCTTCTTTTGCAATGACTTTTCGACTATTCCATATTTCTTCGATATCTGGTTTATCTACATTGAGTGATTTTAACAAAGATGAATTGATTGCTACATTCGGAGTATCTGAATACTTAACTTCATAGCTGTATATATCTCCATCGAGACAGCTCTCCCATTCTAAAAATAACCTATTTTCCTCTTTTATTAAATTCAAATTAGGTGGTATTGGCGCTCTTAAGTTGAAGGTTACTGTTCTTACATTCCACCATGCTCCAGTAGGTGTTGAACTTCCACCACTTGGCTCAGACAATGTATGTGGTCCATCAGAATAAGACACTTGATTAGGAGCCCCTTCATTTAAAAGCGTATAAACAGATGAGTTAACTGGATTAGACCCACTATAATAATTTACCCTGATATGATACTGACCATCAATGACTTCTCCATCTTCAAGAGTAAAAGTTTCAGGTCCATAACCATCTGTATCATCTCTATCTAAATGCCCACCTATTGCTGTATTTTGATGGTTATAATAACATATTTCACCATTAGGATCTTCTACATAGAGATCTACATCAGTAGCACTATTCCATGTAAGGATTGATGTCATATCAACAGGTTGCATATTTCCAGTTACAGTAAGGGTAGCACTCCCTGTATATCCAGGAACTGATGCAGTGATTGTATTTGTCCCTTGCCTAATATAAACAGCATTTACAAAATTACCATTATTTACAGCAATAGAGTAATTAGCACCATTTACATTAAGATTCATATTAGTGATACTGGTATTATTCAGATACCCTTCTACTGATATAATCCGAGTGCTGGTACTTGATCCATTACTTGGATTTGTAAATGTTATTTGAACGGATGGTGTAGGAGTATAGGTAAAAGTATAAGATGCTGGTGTTGGATCTACCAAGCCATCATCATCCTTGGCACGGACAAAGAAAGTATGACTTCCTGGAGAAATGTTATTTAGTGTTACATTTCTACCAGTTGTCCAGTTATCTGGGGTTGAATCATCTAATTCATAGTAATAACCTACCACATATCCATCTGGATCGGAACCATTCCAACTAAAACTAGCACTATTTGTGTTTATACTGGATCCTGGATTGTTAGTTATCCATGTATCTGGAGCTTGGTTTGGTTGGGATTGAGTTACATTGATTGTAATATTATCATTGGCAGTTGCATGATTCATCTTAAACTCTATGTCATCATGTGTATAATTGAAATTACCACCCTCATCCCAGACAGTGAGAGTAACATTTTTAGAGCCAGTAGATGAGTAAGAGTGTGTTATTGAAGATACTGAACTAGCAACAAATTCTTCCACGCTTCCATCACCAAAATCCCATCTATATCCTGCAAGATCTCCTATTGGATCGGAATAATTTGCATTAAATGTTATATTTTGATTAATTAGAGGTGAAGTATCTGAACATGTGATATTGACATCTATACCATTAGTTGCTACAATTTTTAGATTATCAATAAAAGCACCTGCCATTCTGTCATTGTCGTTGTCTGCTTGAAAACATAAAGATACTTGAACTAAGGGATTTGATGAACCAGGAACAACACCAATTCCAGAAAACAAGTTATAACCTTTATGTACCCAGTCATCAACGTCAGGGCTAACATGAGCATCCCCTGTATTAAATGTTCTAGAAGGATTATTATCAACATCTCTCAATGGAAATCTCATAAAAGATGGTGTTAATGCTACAGCCCCGTAAGCGACATTACCTTGATACAGCGAATATGGTACTACATAAACTGAAAAATAATCTTTTGCATCATAAGCCTGTACAAATAAATCAAATTCCAAAACTGCACTAGTTAAGTTAGATAAATCCACATTAAAAGATAAAAAGGATTTCATAGTATCTTCGCTATCTCCAGAAAAAATTAAATCAGAAAAAGCAGGATTTGTTGGAACTCTATATTCCCCATTATCATAAACACTACAATAGACTACTATCCAGTTATTATCTGATATTTCTGGGGGACAATGAACCGATCCCCAATAATCACTATGATTTAACCAACCGCTTGAATGGTCATAGGTGTTAAAAAGAGGACCGGGAACTTGGGGGGATAATTCAAAACTATCAATATTCAAGAGTTCTGGAAATTCGTACAAAGCATAGGGTTCTTGAAAAGTAATTACTTGATTTACAGGTATAGGAATTGTAAAATTATATGTTGGTAATGCATTTACATCTACTCCTAAGAATATTCCAGAAAAGTGGTCTATTTCAGATAGTACTAATCCACTATCTTCATCAATCCAAAATGGAAGGTAATCAACCGTATATTCTTCTCTTCGTTCATCGTAATAATAATGATACATTCTATAAAATTCTATTTCCACATCTTCTGAAAAAATACTACTATCAACTTTTAGGGCAACGATGGCATGTTCATTTAGCTGAATTCCTTCATTATTAAAGCTATAATAATCACTGACTGGTGTTATGTTATATTCACTTGCTTCAAAAGGGATTTCTTCACTTTGAGTTATTTCTATCTGTGTACTTTCCTCAAAGCTGCCGCTTGGAAAACTGATGGAGATGTTACCTTGAACAACAAATCCTCCAACTTCTGGATCAATAATGTTTAGTGTTTCACTACTTCTTTGATTCCAATAAGTAATTAGATATTGTACATCCAAATCATCAATCACACCATCTTGATTGAAGTCTTTTTCTGCAATATAACCTTCTTCTCCAAAACTGCTATTAAGTGAATGAGATACAAGGACTCTATCAAGAATATCAATGATACCGTCGGTGTTCAAGTCACCTTGATATAGCTGTTCTTCAATGAATTGATTGTTATCATCTACCAATATCTGATCTACAAATTTGGTTAAGCACCCATTTTTTTGGATAATTAATGAATAATTTCCATAATAAAGATTGTTAAACTCGAAACTCCCTGTAGAATTAGTTGTAGCTATATCGCCAGTTTGTAGAAGTTGGACAATAACACCAGAATTATCTTCTTGTCCAACAATATCGACGTTACCGTTAATATTTCCTAATCCGAATAAATGGTAACTCAAAGATATAAAGAAAACTAAAGCTAAGATTTTTTTCATTTTTCCTCCAGGATATAAAAATTTCTAAATTTCTTGCAAACAGTTTTTTCTTATGAATAAAATTAATCAATTGTGAGTTTTTCACTTTATTGATTTTTTAACTCATATCATTCAAACTCTCATGTGTTTAGTCTTATCAAAAAAAACATTGGAATAATAATTTGTCAAATATTTTTTTGCTTTTTTTATGCATTTCTTAAAAAAATAACTACTTCATAATATGAAATATTTTCATTTGTTAAATATTTCTAATCTAATGTTATAATTGATAATAGCAAAATACCATTTATAACAACGTTTATTGAGCTTGTTATCATTAGAGAAGTTTTGTGAATCAATATGATTGTAAAATACCATACAGTTATAAAATATTTTTTTAATAAAGCAAAATCTTCTCGTTTTTTTTATTCTGATATGAAGACTATTTAAATAACAAATTAACCTTCATTGTTATAATTTATATTTCAATTTGCACCAGCAAGTATAAACAACATTTCTTAGAGTGATTAAAGTGAATAAGTGAAGATAAAAATAAAAAAAATTATAAAAAATTATATAAAAATATTTTTTAAATCAATTCACTTCTTCACTTTTGCACTTTCTTAGATAGATCAAATTTAATTTTCAACTAATTATACTTAATACAATTAGATTAAGTTAAGTGAAATCAAAGTTCATAAACATATATTATATAATAGATTAGAAGCACCTGATGCCGATTAGAGTAATCGCATCAGGTTTTTATATATAACAAATCGAGTATAGTAGCTCAATAAGTAATGTTTAAGGATAATATATGAATTATGTTCAACCAATAAGAGATGTTAGGAAAATTGATCGGATTAAGAAGTTGATGAGAAAAGAAGGGAAGCTAAAAGAGTTAGTACTTTTTGAGATTGGGATTAAGACAGGATTAAGGATATCTGATATTCTTAATCTGAAGTGGAGTTCTGTTTTCAGTGAATCAGGAGATAATCCAGCCTTCCGAGAAATTATTAGTATCAAGGAGAAGAAAACTAGGAAGGCTAAACAGTTTCATTAATCTGATATTGTTCGGAAAGTAATATTAGAATTGTGGGTTAGCAATCAACAAAGATATGAGGATTATCTATTCCTCTCTGCCTCTAATAAGGTTGTTAGTAAGCAACAAGCTTGGAGTAGGCAATATGTCTGGCAATTCTTTTTTTTGTGGAAAGCTTTTGCAAAGTGGCAACCTTGCTGTCACTTATGAAAACACTTTATTTTTAATCTATATTAGTAAGTTATATGTAAAATCAGTCGAAATTGTAGCAATTATGGTGTTACTTTATTTCACTTTTCATTTTTCACTTTTCGCTTAATTGGCACCCCCGAGCCGATTCGAACGGCTGACCTTTTCCTTAGGATTAAACCTAACTCTATTTATCATATTGTTAAATAGTTATTTATCATATTGTTAAATAGTTATTTATCATCATCTTGTTTTGTATGCATGACGGTTGCATGACAGAAGAGGTGGCGGTATTTGGAAGAATAATCCTTTATTTGCTATTTAGTTATGATTTTGTTTGACAGGATTTGGCGGGGAATGTATATTAGGTATAGTCATTTAGGAGGAATAATGAATAAAGAACAAATAGTTTCAAGCTTTAGTGACAAGACTGATGCAATATATAAATTTTGGTTAGTAGGAACTTATGGAGATTAAAGTATTAAAAGCTAAGCACGGTGATTGTATAATTATTAAATGGCATACACCTGATGGAGACGAACGTTTCATACTAATTGATAGTGGAGTTAATGCTACATCCTTTTTATTAAAGAAAGAGTTTGAAGCAATTCATCAACTAGAAGCTTTTATCTTAACACACATAGATGATGATCATATTGGTGGTTTTCTTAAGTTATGTAGTATGGGACAGTCAATTCCTACAAATATCTTGAAGTACTTTATCAATACGCCTGAATTAATTAACATAATAGAAAATAATACAAAGAAAAGTATTTCTCAAGCAAATAACCTTATTGGATTTTTAAAAAAAAATAATCAATTTCACAAGTGTAGTTCACTCAGCTTTGAAAATAATTCTGCTCTTAGGACGCTTGTAAAAGATGGATTAGAGATTAAAGTATTATCTCCAAATAAAATTCAATTAGATAAGTTGAAGGAAGAATTTCACAAATATGAAACAGTTCAAAATGATTCTACTAAAAAGTCTATTGATATCGGTCAAGATCTTGTAGATTTGAAGACATTAGAAACCTATAATGATAGTATAAATAATGACATTTTAAATGATTCATCAATTGTACTATTATTAGAGGATAACGACAATTCTATTTTATTACTAGCAGACTCAAATCCAACTATTATTGAACAAAATTTACGTAAAATAGGATACAATGAATTAAATCCTCTTATAATTGACTATGTTAAATTATCGCATCATGGAAGTAAATATAGCATATCTAAAGCCTTTTTATCAATTATTAAGTCTAATAATTATATAGTCAGCACGAATGGTGGTTATGGAAGTTCTAAACACCCAGACAGAGAAACTATAGCCAAGATAGTATGTAATCCAAATAGAGACATGATCGATAAAATAGTCTTTTGGTTTAACTATAAAAAAGAGGAAATTGAGATGAGTAAAAACACTATTATTGTAACTTCAGATGAAGAATTGGAATATAACTTTGAATGTCGATATATTAATGAGGAGATCTTGAAGTGAAAATTATAGAATTATTAAAGAATACTTCTGCAAGAATTTACATTAAAAATGCTTTAGTTGGAAGTGGTACTCTTTTTAAAATTGATGATAGAGCTTATGTAATCACTGCCGCTCATGTTATCTATGGTAAAGATTATGGTCAACATCCATCGGAAAGTTCAATCATTATAAAAGACCATGATGGAGATGAATATAATTGTGAAGATATATTTACATTACCAGATTTTGATCAAAAGGATATCGATATAGCATTGATTAGAATTGATAGTGATTCGTCTTGGGTAAACAAAATTATTTTTAACGAGCCTTATTACGAACTGGATGCTAAGTGTTTCTTCAGAGGTTACCCAAAGATTAAACAGGGTAAAGGTCAGAATATTATAGATTGCACAATAACTGATAATTACAATTACAATTATAAGTTTGAGTTAAAAGGAAGCACTGAAGAATTTATCCAGAAAATAGAAGGTAGTGGAAGTAATTTTGAAGGAATCTCGGGAAGTGGAATTTTTCAACACATTAATGGCTATCCTTGTTTAATAGGCATAGTTACAGGATTTTCAAATAAAAATGGTGAGTTTTGTACTTATGATTGTATTAACATTAATAAGATACTAGAATTTCCAGATATCAAAAAAGAAGAACTACTTGTTTTAGAAGATAAGCAAAAATCTGATTTAAAAAGCAAATTAATAGCAGAATATGATAGAAATACATCTCAATTAGTTGCTAAAGATATTCATGATGATAAATCATATTATCCACCATTATTTGAACCACATCCACGTTTAGAAAAATCATTTAATAGTTTCATGAAATCTCAAGTGAAAGCATTTTCTGTTATTGCTTCTTCAGGTATGGGCAAGACATGTTGGATGTGTTACAAAGCAAAGCAACTTTTAGATCAAGGACAATTTGTTTATTTGAAAAGATTTGGGAATGTTAAAACTGGGATTTACGATGATATTATTGAAAGGCTAAAAGATCTCCCCTTCTTCGAGAATACAAAATCAACTCATGATGGAATAGAAAAGTTAAGCGAAATAATTGGTGATAGTATTTTGTACATTTTTATTGACGGGCTTGATGAAAAGTCTACTGCTAATAAAAATATAATCTTGAATGACGCTATAGATAATATTCAACCGAATTTACGTTTGATTGTATCCTGTAAATCAATGTACTGGAATAATTATATTTATGATAATGGGGAACCATCAAAGTTATGTTCTAACCTTTTTATTGAAAAAATAGATGAGAAAAATGATAGGTTCTCTTTTGAAATAAGAGATTTGTTAGATTCTCAATTAGATAAAATAATAAATAACTATAGAATAGAATATTCATATACAAAAGTTATATCTCGTGAATTGTTAAACGAATTTAAAAAAAATACATATTTATTACATATTGCTTTTTCTATTTTTCGGGAGGATAAAGATTTTATATTAGAGTTATCCTCAAAAGCTATTATTGACAAATATATACAAAATATTCGAAAAAAGTACAATATCAGCCAGAATGATATGAACAGTCTTTTGGAAATTGCTAAACAAATATTTGAAGAAAATTCTGATAGAATTAATTATGTAGAAGTTCCTGAGAACCTTCTTAAAAGTAATATCATTGTTGTAACCAAAAGTGATGAGTTTGATGCTAAACTTGAGTTTTATTATAGTAAATTACGAGATTATATAATAGCACTAAAAATACTAGAATTAGATACAAAGGGTACAAGTTATTTTGAAAAATACAGAGAAAATTTAACTAATGTAAGATTAGAGGTCCTGAATACCTATTATGCTATTTGCGACAATAGTATAAAAGAAAAGATAAGTCCCCAAGCTTATCAAAAGGCAACGGAGTTCATTAATAGTAGGAATTCATTAGTAAGTGAAAAATATTCTAACATAAGAAGTGCAATATCACCATACTCAGAAAACGATGCAGGTTTGCTAGTTCATGTCGATTTAAAGGACGACGTATGTAGAAGTCATTCATTTTTTTCAGCTGTAGATATTAGTGAAAACATAGTGATGTATCCCTTTAATGTTAAAAATGACTATTTCTTTGAAGCTGTGGATAGATTTAATATAAATAGCATGTCATTTGGATATGATTTAAATGAATCTTCACATGAAAAAGAAATAGAAAAAGAAATTATTCAAACAATTGAATTAAACATACATGGTCAATATCATCACAGTTTTAACATCTCGAGGAATCCTCTACTACTAAATGAGAGAGTTTTAATATTGACCATTACAAACTATAAATATATACTTAATATTGAGAATAAACAATAT
This sequence comes from Candidatus Cloacimonadota bacterium, assembly GCA_016838885.1. Lineage (GTDB taxonomy): Bacteria > Cloacimonadota > Cloacimonadia > Cloacimonadales > JAFGVF01 > JAEKNW01. The sequence continues at coordinate 24,633 of JAEKNW010000264.1, read as the reverse complement.
AGACCTTGTGGAAATTATTTACCAATAAATTTAGATACTATTAAGTATGCAGTGTACCATAAATGTTATATATTTTCATTATTTGGAGGAATAAAAGAGCCAGAAAAGTTTACTCAATATGAAATTCAAAGAATGATTAATCAGGATAATTATAGAAGTATTCTTGAGAAAGAAGGAATAAAACCCGAATTGTTTAACAAAGAAACAACAACACTTAACAATGATCTACAAAAGTTTCTAACACCATATGATTTATTGTTATTAAAGTATATAAACGAACTAAATAAGCTTGAAATATTTGATCTTTTGCCTCCACTATTTAACGATTGGAGTAGTAATGTTCAATCAAGAATGAATGCATCGTTTAGGAACTATGAAAAGGATGATATTCCAAAGCTAGTAGAAAAAAAATATGAAATCCTGTTAAGAGAATACAGATTATTCATAGAAAATAATTTTCCGAAAATTAAAGATATGTTTAAACACTACAAACAGACTCAGTATAATCATACAATAATTATTGATAAAAGTTCAAATCAAATATGTAAGTTTGGTGAAAAATCTGATAAATTATCTGTAAAAGCAGAGTATGGTATATTCAAAGGAGGTCTCCCAGAAGTATATAAAGAAGAGCCCTTTAGTGTCAAAAACTATTATTCTAAATATCAAATTGGTGATACCTTTTGTAGTATGTATATCGACCGATTATTTGAATCTGGATTGGCTTTACTTGGTGAAAGTATCCCTGATGATTTTGATTTATTAAATCGGACAATATTAACGTTTTTAAAAGAAGATTTTGAGAATTATATTAAAGATGTTAAACAGCTAGAAAATGATTCCTTTAGTTTTGATATATCTAGTTTACCTAAAGATTTATTTGAAACGTTTGAGTCGCTTTGCAAGGATATATTGTCGAGTAATAATTCAATGTTACGCATTGATGATGATAAATATGATAACAATCATCTACTCAAATTAATAGAACTTAAGATTTTAGAAGATAAGTTCACCTCCAATTCAGGAATTGTAAAAGGAGTGAGAATAAGACACAATTGTATTTATCAATACCTAATAAAATTTTATAGTAATTTTTCTGAAATATTTTTAAGAACTAAACAGAAATTGCTATCATTACAGAAAAATAAAATATTTAATTCCAATGAACTTTCCAAACAAATTGATGTTGATAAAATACTATTTGATATTATAAGATGTGAATTAAAAAGAACAAAGAAAATAAGAATGATTGAACTAAATGGTGATATGTTTCGTTTACAGGATTAAAGTTAGAACTTATACATTTTTTAATTTACATTTGGTGTAACTCCGTCATATGCTTAGTAGTTCATTGTTTTTAGTTATGACTAATAGCCTATCTCTTACAGATCCTTCAATATTCTTAGTCATCATTCAATCACCATTGCTTTAATGTATGGTTCAATAACTTTATCAATCTTACATTCATTAGCTACATTATGTAACCTGTTTAGATCTGATTCTTTTCTTCTCACATAATTCTTGAGTGCTTCAAGAGCAAGATCTTCTCCAATTCTTTTACGATATCTAAAAGCATCACAGATTGTTTTCTCTATAGAGTAAATCTTGAAAGTACCATTAGACCCTTTAACTTCTATTATTTCTGGTGGATATATTGTATCAGAGAAATAGAATAGCTTTACTGGAGGGTAATCAAGAGAAAACCTTGCTGTATTATTTGGAACAGCAACATGAACAAGATTAGGGTTTATTGTCGAGAGATTGTAGTAATGTAGGGCAGAATTTAGACAGATTACTGCCTTGGAGTTTACTTTAGTAATATCAACAAAGCTACTGTTCTCATCCCACTCATAATCTATTAGCTTATAAAGTCCTGGTTTAACTTTTTCAATAATTTTATCATTCAGAGCTTTAGCAATAACTCTGGTGTGAAATCCATTCTCTTTCAAATCGTTCATTCTGGCATAGCCATTATGCTTACCAAAGAAGTCTTGCACATTCATAGATTTCCCCTTCTGGTTCGTTTTGAAGGTAAATATACAAAAACCACCTTCACTTAGAACCAATATTTAGTAAGTAGAATATCTTGTAAAGAGATATTTTCTATATCAAAACTAATTAATCTGGTCTTATACTAATATCATTTTGAATCAAATATCTATGCGGGGCAGTACTTTCGAAATAGGAAATTAAAGACTTAGGGGATTTCACTGTAAATTGCTTTATGTTGATCAATGCATACAAACATTCTATAATTTTCAAGGGTAGAATGCTTAATGGACTAAACTGCACTTAGGCACTTTTTACCTTACACAATTATGTTAAGTAAGCAAAATCTCAGTTCATAAACATAATTTAATAACAGATTAAATGCCTAATGCGATTCAAGTGAGCATATCAGGTCTTTCAAAGTTCAATTAATGTAAAACTTATACTCTTAGAAATCATTTGGGGTATTTTTTTTAAATCAATTAGTTACTTAGTTAGTATTTAAAATATTCTACTTACAACATTTCTTAAAGTGATTAAAGTGAATAAGTGAAGATAAAAATAAAAAAATTATAAAAGATTATATAAAAATATTTCTTAAAATCAATTCACTTCTTCACTTTTTCACTTTCTTATATTTGATAAAATTATAAAAGTTATTTTTATGATATTGATATTTTAGTAGTTAGTTACTTAACTTAATGTAGTTAAGTTAAGTAAAATCACGATTCTTAAACATATATTATATAATAGATTAGAAGCACCTGATGCTGATTCAAGTAATCGCATCAGGTTTTTTTATAAGTCATAATGAGTGTAGAAGCTCACTAAGTAATCTAAAGGATAATATATGAATTATGTTCAACCAATAAGAGATGTTAAGAAGATTGAACGGATTAAAAAGTTAATGAGGAAAGAAGGAAAGTTAAAAGAGCTAGTACTTTTTGAAATAGGGATTAAGACAGGTTTAAGGATTTCAGATATTCTTAATCTGAAGTGGAATTCTGTTTTCAGTGAACTAGGAAATGATCCATTATTCCGAGAAGTTATTTCTATCAAGGATAAGAAAACTGAGAAGGCTAAGCAGTTTCATCTGTCGGAAAATGTTAGAAAGATCATATTGGAGCTGTGGAGTAGCAGTCAACAAAGTTATGAGGATTATCTCTTCCTTTCTGACTCCAATAATGTCATTAGTACGCATCAAGCTTGGAGTAGGCAATATGTGTGGCAGTTCTTGAATGACTATGCCTATAGGGTTGGAATCAGAGATAGAATAGGAGCTCACACCCTTAGAAAGACTTTTGGTTATCATGCTTTCAAAAGTGGAGTTGATCTATCTTTACTTATGAGGATATTTAACCACTCCTCCCAGGCTGTTACTTTACGCTATATTGGAATCACTCAAGATCAGATAGATGATGTTTATGTTAATCTGGATAAGATACTGTAAGTATATAGATATATAAAAGTGCTTAATTGCACTTTTTTTTTATAGTTTGGATTAAGAGGGAGCAGATGTTTTTCACTTTTTACTATTTGGTAATACGATAAGAATACAATTATTTGATTAACTCCATATTACACTTTTTCTTTCTCTGAACAAATTTATAAACTAAAAAACTATTTGACTAAGTTTCTTCATTTAATTTAATTAGGAATATTAGGAGGTGGAAGTATGAATACTTTTTTATTATCATGGAGTCCTAAAGATCTAAATTGGGAAACTTTTGATGAAGATATAGATAAGCTGGTTAATCATGGGCACTTACTTAAACATTGGACAATAAAATTGGAAGAATTTAAAATCTTATCAGAGGAGAAGTTCTGTTGGACGTCAATGAACTCTGGTATCATAATCCTTACTGATTTAGCTTTTTCACTTGAAGAAGAATGGTTTTTATTGCTCAACCGAATATGTGATGTAACTTTCATGTGTTTTGGAAACCATGATTCAAGAGTTGAGAAAATGTTCGAAAATCAATATGAAAGAAATCCTTATGCACGAAAAATCAGACGAGAAAAAAGAGGCCAATCATGTTCTGTGTGTGGAATCAATTTTACAGAGATTGGGGGGATTTCTTGCTCTGAAATCATGGAATATCACCAAGAGCAAGAGGATTTTATCTTAGATGATGATACATTTGGTTATCCTGAAGATGATTTATATCCTGTTTGCCCTAATTGTCATGCTATGATCCACTCCAGAAGCTATCCCTATAGCATGAAAGAATTGAGAGAGCTGAATGCAGGTAACATAAATTGTATTCAAGTAGAAAAAAAGAAGAAACCCAAGACCAGATAGAGACTATCTATGCTGGTCTGGATAATATACTGTGCATGTATAGGATGTTATTTTCTTCCAAACACATATCTAAGAGGATTCTGAGTTCCTTTGATTTTAAAAGGTAAACTTTTGTTCAAGTATAAGTTTTCTATACTTACATCAACAGGATTATTTCCTTCAAAATATACTCTTTGTTCTTTTTCATATCTATACCATCCTAATGGTTGAAATATTGCTCTCACGATTCCTTTATACTCTGCAAGAACATAATCGATTTTTTTTACTTTTCTCATATCTAGTTTCCAATATTTTCTTGTAGCTTCATATATATTTTTGTTTTGTAGGTATGTTTTATTAATATTTATAATCAATACATTATGAATAATATCTTCGATATAGAGAGGTGTAGAAGAATAATGAGCTTCAATTTCTGATACAGTTTTGATACCTCTATCAAATGCATAGTGCCCAGCCATTATATTAGTTATAGTGGCTAAATCTTTAAAGCTATTGTGAGTAAACAGATCAATTAATGTTGATTCTATCTCATAAGTTAGTTCTTCTGTTTTTAATCCATGCCTAACTATAAAATAATTTACAGAAGATTCTCTATTTATCTCATTAATTAATGTTATTTTCTCTGACCTTTCAGGATTGTCTAAAGAACCTCTAGCATGATCAAAAACCCTATTACCCTTTCCTTTACCAATATAGAATATTTTTGAATCTCTTGGATCTTGTAAAATATAAATATAATATCCTATATTCTCGATTGTGCTTTGTGAAAATTTTGCCAATTTGGGATTTTCACTTTTCATAATATGCTCCTTTTATTTATCTTTTTTTATATACGTTGTTTTGAAGAAATATTTAGATGTATTTGGGGATAATCTTTTAATACCCATAAAATCTTTAAACTTAAAATCAGGATGTTTCTCACTATACTCTTTCCATTCATTTCCGAAAAGGGATTCAATATCCACTAGACAATTTCCTCCTGAATAATCTTGAGATCTATTAATTAAGTCATTCAAAAAATAATTGTGGTAAGTAGCTAACCATAAGTATTTGATAATAACATTTTCATCAGGTTTATTATTTGACAATATTGATTGAGTTTTTTTAATAATAAATTTTTTATGTTCAGCAAATAAACAATAGTCCTTAAGATAATCTTCATCTGCTTCAATATCAGGTAATTCATAAAATTGAAGATGATTGAGAAAATAAATTCCATTTGATTTTAGCAAAAATTTTTTGTTTGAATTAGTAGCAAAATCATATTCATCCCAAGCAGTTTGATAAAAAGGAGGATTAGGACTTTGATATATTTGCTTAAATTTATCAACTAATTTATTAGAAAGAACTATTCTGGGGTATTTAGCTATTTTGGATTCTAGTTTATGTGCTTCAATTAGACTTGCTCCAAATACAAAATCTTCATCAACATAAATTTCACCAATATCACAAGCTCCCCTGACTAATAAACCATAGATTAAAAATTGATCTTGGAGACTACTAATAATGAAATCGAATGTCCTATACTGCCTTGGAAAAGGTATATTTACTTCTAAAGGACATGCTATTAATATATTATCTGTATATGATTTAAGGTAGCATTTAGGAAAATCTCCACTTTGACTTTTTTTCTTAGCATATCGAAGGGCTTTTTCGAAGGTCTCTTTTAACAGTGATAATTTTCTATTACCTTCTTGTTTATTATCATAAGTCATAAATTTTTTATACCCTAAAATATCAATTACGCACACTAATGATTCCTTAAGACCATCATTAATATCATATAATTTCGGTTTTTCTTCAATATCATTGTTCGCTTCATTCATTTATCATTCTCCCTTAATCATCCTACACCCTGCGAGAACTAATCTCAAACCCTTTACACTTCCTAAACTTATGAAATTTATTCTCAATCGCGAAAACATCATTCATATTAATCTTTTCAACGATATCAAGTCATATATTAGTTTAATTTTCATCAATCACCTATATACTGCAGAAAATATGAATAGCTTGAATTTATATCATATTTCCAGGTTAAATGGGAAACTTTTTATATATTTATACTCCTATATTCTCTCTAGAATAGTATTACCAGTTGAATCAGTAGAGATTGCGATATACTTGAAGTGTTTCAGTTCATTTTCAATATCATAGAAATCAAAATAATAAAACCAAGGAGTTTGGAATAATTCATCTAAACCAATATATTTTTTATTATTACTTAACAGATAGGCAAGTATAAATAGCTCTTTTGCTAGTGGATTAGATAAGACTCGTTTCTCTATAAACTCATACAACCCTTGCTTTGGTCTAACAAATATTTCTAATTCTAACAGTAGCGGGATAATGCTATAAAATCCGTTAACAGTAACTCTGTTGCTCCCATAAATTGAAGACATCTTTTTCATGATGACTTGAGTGCTTACTAGATTCTGTACCTTGAATATGCTACCCATTTCACAAACAATTTCAAAAGCCAATGGATAAGCTGTGCATAGCAAAGCTATAGATATTGCTTGAAGATCTATTTTTGAGTTAATAATGTTCTTTAGCATAGGTTTTTCATTAGGTAGTAACTCTGCTAGGGGATTGTTTATTAGTACTTTATTAACACAATTAAGACCTTTCGATATTCTATTCTCCCCAGTGTAATCTAATCTTAATTGTTCTTTTATGTACTCGTCATCCATTTCTCCATCCAAGAGCAGCTGAATTCCAGTTTTGATAACATGAAAAGGAATTCTTTGATTGATCCCAATATATTTTTTCATAAAATTATTTTATCCTTATGAAGGGAGTTAGTACTTCCCAGAAATGGCTTCCACCATGTGTTACGATTTTCTTACCTTCTGACTCAAAAGCTAATTTATTCTTTAAATATGCTAGATTATCTTCCGTTCCCATAGAACTAGACAATTCAGGATTTTGATCAAGAAATTTATTCAATAATGACCTATTAGCATATTCCAAGTGTCTTCTACTTCTGCTTTTACTTGTTCCAAATTTTTCATAACCTTTCAGTTTTCTCCAACCAGTTGCTTCAATATTTCCATGATCAGACCCAACATATATTAAGTAACCATCGTTTTTCAATTTTGCTAATAATTTCATAAAAAGTGAATTTTCTAACCAAGATAATGTGGAATTATATAAATCATTATTACCTTGCAAAGCACTATGCATAATATCATCAATATCATTAGTTACAAAAGCTAGAAATTTAGAGTTGCCAAAGAAGAAATCTTCAATCTTTGTCTGAAATTCAAATTTAAAGTACTTTATATCCGACCCAGGAATTCCTTGAGATAGCCAAAAATTATTCCAGTTTTTTTCTTCATTTTTAGGATTTTGGTTGTATTCTATATCAGGTTTAGCTCCCTTAAATATAGCCTGCCGGGATAATGATGTAATACTAGGTATCCAAGAGAAACAAACATCAGTTGAGATTTCATACTTTGCTTCTTTCTTTAATAATGTTTCTATGATATACCACTGCCAGTAATTTAAACCGTCAATAATAATTAGTGCTTGTTTTGCATCATTATTGCTTTGGAATTGCATAAAATTGAGAATCTGAGACACTGTATATGGTTTTTTAACAGAGCTTTTTGAAGATAATCCCGTAAAGTAGCTATCCAAGTAATCTTGAAATTTATGGTTAAACTTTTCTTCTATTGTGAGATATTGTTTATCTGAAATACTTCGATAATCTAATATGTTATTGTATGCCATACTTACTGAACGAATCATTTCACTCCAGTTAATCTCACTAATAGGATCATTTAGGGCTAAATCTAATCTCTTCAGTATATTGTCTACATCTGAACGCTTTTGTTCTTCATGATCATAATAGACACCTTCACGAAGATCTATTTCCTCCCATCTTGCTTTATCAACTTTGCAAGGTTCAATATTATGGTTAATAAAATATAATCTTAACTGTTCTGTAAGTTGAGAGTGGTGAAAATCTATTTTATCATCTTGATTTAATACATAATCATCCCACATTTTTTTTAGCCAGATATTAAATATTCTTTTTGAAAATAGGTCTTCTTCTATTGGTAAATATTTGTTTGCATATTCTCTTAACAAGTTCTTGGTTGCGGGATTAAACTCAATTTCCCTAGAATGAATATTGAGTATTCTTCCTATGAATGCCTCTTTAGAATTAAGAGAGCTAAGATCAATAAGATAGATTTTCTCAAGTAAGAAATTTAGGGTCTGTTCTTTATTCTTATGCTCAAAATAAGTTCTAGTGATATCAAGCAGCTCGTCTAAATAAATTACTGGAAGATCATGCAAACACTCATTATTTAAATTAGGGTATAGATCATTGAAACTAATCTTCATAATATCTGAATGCTCAGCAATATCCTCGAGAAGATATGGGCTAGATGAACATCTAACAATATATTTTGATCCTGGATATCTTATCAAAAAGGGCTTAATTTCTAATTCGTATTCAATTCTGAAAGCTATAGGACATATATAGTTAGAAACCTTATAGGATAGTTCATTTAATCTATTTAATACTTCAGAATATGTGAAAATATTATCTATGTCATTAATGAATATTAATTCAGTAGGTAAAGATAAAACTTTCTTTAAAATACTTGTAACAAAGTCACCCATTATCAATCCTAACTACTGACAAACATTCAAGGTTGGGGATCAAGACAGAGTCAGCTTCAAAATTCTTTTGCCACTCTTGGAATTCTCTTATAATTCTATTCCTCTTGGCTTTTTTTATATTCTCTATGCCAAGTCTTTCTATACGCATTAACCTAAACTTGTGTTGATTTTCCTTGTTAAATTTTATTCTGTTCACATTAGATTTCAAATCCATTTCAATTGATTTGTAAGTATCACATAATTGAGGAAAGCATATTTCTTTTAGCTCCTCAAAATTTATATCGTAATCTGAAGTCGAAACATTATCTAAAATATCGAAAGCATCATCATTATTTACAATCTGGTTCCAGATATCATCAGCAAAAGCGTTAAAGAATTTCCCTTTCTCTGAAACAAAAATTGCCTTTATCGTTAATTTAGAATCAAAACTATTCTTAGCTTCGATCTTCCATAATGACCAATATCCTTTTATTGTTACTTCTTCATGTAGCTTAATAACAGGTATGTTAGATGAATCAAAGTAGGACTTAACATTATTCAGAATCTTAGTAACCATGCTGTTTTGAAGGGTAAAATGAACTATTCCAGGCAGAGATGTTGCTACATCGGATTTGCAAGTTCCCAGTATTTTTTTATTTTTATCTAAATACATCTCAAATGTGTTATCGATGAGATTTTGAAAATGTCCTCCATTTATTAGAGTATAATTAAGGAGTAACTTTTCCAGCCAAGATGGTAATGGGCTGTAGTGTATTTCTCTAGTTTTTACAGTCGATATTTCATTATTCCTAGTTCCAGGAAGAATTTTCTCAGTTGATTGATAATCCTGAAGTTTAATTTTTATTTCGTGAAGCCAATTATCACTTTCTCGTTCAAATGATTCTATGTCGAGAAGAGATTTTAGATAAAGATTATTAACTTTACGACTATCCATAGTTGAATCAAGAACATCAGAAGTTTTATCAATTCCAAGCTGTTCAAGAATGTTATCCAGTTTCTCTTCAATAACCTCAAAAACTCTTTTATCAACAGAATTATCTAATAAAAGGTTAAAAGCTGTTACTTTATGTTTCTGACCTATCCTATCGACACGACCAATCCTTTGTTCAATTATCATCGGATTCCATGGAAGATCATAATTAACTACTAAAAAGGCAAACTGCATATTCAATGATTCTCCTGCTGCATCAGTGGCAACCAGAATCTGACTTTTATCTTTAAACCGCTTTAAGGCATCAGAGCGTTTTTCAAAATCCATTGAGCCATTGATAAGTTCACACCGTAAACCCCATTCTGATAGTTTCTTTATCAGCATTTGTTGGGTTGCTCTAAATTCTGTAAATATTAGAACTTTTAGATCAGGATCATTGTATGTTTTTTTCAATTCATCATATTTGTTTATCAGGAATTCAGCTTTTGCATCCAACTCGAGTTTATCACATTCTTCTGCTAATTTTATTAATCGCATCAAAATTGTAATTTCATCTTCATTTTCGATCTCTGTCTCGTTTTTTCCATCATATTGATTAATATCAAAGGTGTAATCTTCCTGATAATCAAAATTAGTATCTGTCTGATCATTTACGACTTCATCAAATATTTCATTTTCTCCATTTGATAGTCTTTGTAATCTACCCTTCATTGCTTCTTTTACAGCTGATGTTGAACTACTAACCATCCTCTGGAAGAGAATCATTATGAGACCATAAGAATAATCACGAGATTTTACGGATATATTAAAGCCATGTTTTACATACTCTGTTACAGCTTCATATAGGTCTAATTGTAATTTATGCTTTTCTCTATCATATTTTATCACAACTTTTTTTGTTTCTCTTTCAGAAAATAAACTTTTACCTTCGTAATCTACTGCTTGCCTTTTTTCTGTTCTGATTACATATGGATTAAGCTCCTCAATTGTCGGTAATCCTTCTCCTGCAAAAGCACTTGGATCTAATAACTGCAAGACTCTTCTAAAATGATCAGGCTTACCTCTGTGTGGGGTTGCAGATAAGATTAAAGCATTGGGTATAGTAATACATAATGCTTCAGCTAATCTGAAACGAGATACTTGACTATTACTCCCCCCCATTTTATGAACTTCATCAATTATAACCAAATCAAAATTTGCTTCGAGAACCGCTTCCATTCTATATTTATTGTACTGATCAATTCTTGTTTGATTCCAACCTGCTCGTTTGTCCATAGGTTTTAGAGAATCAGTAGAAACAATGATATTATTATGCTGTTGCCAGAAGTTGAATTCTTGGTCAACATCGAATTGCGAGAAGGTTTTTGAAAGCGAATTAATCATTTGGCTATCATAAATATGAAACTTTTCATTAAAATGTACTTTCATTTCGGATTGCCATTGTAGCATTGCAGATTTTGGCACTATTACAAGTATCCTCTTTATCTGCTTTCTCAATTTTAATTCCTTTAGAATTAATCCTGCTTCGATGGTTTTCCCCATACCAACTTCATCTGCCAGTAGAAAACGGACAAAAGGAGATTTAATAACTTTTTCTAATACAAGAATCTGATGTGGTAACGGGATAAGGCTACTCTCATAGGGTGCTAAAATAGTCTGTTTCTGCATCTCTTGAATAATACGAGCAGCAACACTTATTAGAGTGATTGACTCTTTTGTAGATACTATTTTCTCTTTTCTTAGTTGATCTTCTTCTACCTGAAAAAAGTTATCTACATCCAGTTCTTTAACCCAACAAACTGTTTTCCCTAAGATCTCTTCTTTACCAATTATCTCTACATTCTTATCTTTATATTTAAAAATATTCATTATCTTAAGTAAATTATCTATATCTTCATCATTGCAATATCATAGAATTGTAGCAAGAATTCATCTTCCATTAAAAGGTTTTGAGGAATCTTTTCTGCTACTTTCACAATAGCTTTAAAGTCTTTTTGTTGATAACACTCTTTGAAACCTGCACGCAAAGCTTCTACTCGGACTTCCTTTATTATTTTAGCTTTAAGCTTATTTACAGTTTCTAAATAAAGATTGAACTCCTTCATTAACCTTTTGTGACGAAGTTTTTCTAGATCAACTAAGTTTTCTTGGTCAGGATAATACCATCGTCCTGCTTCATCCTTTAAAAAGTTCTCTTCCAAGATAATCTTAAGTTCTGGGATAGAATCTCCCTTGCGAACTGCAGCCAAAGATTGCATCCAGTCAGGTTGAATATCTTGGTAAGTCATTTTCTCTTTTTCTAATCTTCGTTTTAACCAGTAGATTCCATCTTGCTCAGAGGAAACGAAGATAGAAGCCTGCAAATATTCAGGATACTGCTTTTTTTTCTCATCATACATCATTATTTGTACGTGAGTAAAAAACATGCCATCTCTTTCTTCAAATCTTTCTCGTAATCCTCTCTGAAAATCTATAGCGTCAATTGGAACTGGTAAATTTCGTGTAACGTAAAATGAAATTAATCTATCAAATAATATCTTAGGGCTTCTCTCAACAATTGCTGTAGTAGCTTTTCCATCGACTAAATGAATTGGAAGATGATTTAAATGTTCTTCTATAAAATCCCAAAGACCTTTAGTAAATTGATGATGTTGCTTAAAGTTCTGATCAAATTCTACTGTGGGCTTATAGCAAGAAATGATTAGATCTTGCTTAACAGCCGTTTTTGATGTATTTGCATTATATGATCCACTTTTTTTATCAAGTGCAGATACGTTTGCAACGATAAAACCTGATTTCTGAATTGATGTTTGTATTGAATTCCAAACAATTGCACTAGTATTAGAGAATTCCACAGTCATCCATTTTCCAGGCTTAAGAATTCTAAAAAACTCTATAAAAGATTGACTCATTAAATAATAATAATCTCCAATTTTTTTATTCTGAGATACATTGATGATTGCTTCAGTTTTGATATTTTCATTAATTCCCAACCAAGCATTCTTAAAAAAATCTAATTCTGAATACATTATATTACTACCAAATGGAGGATCAATAAATATGTAATCTACAGAGTTTTCAGAAATATTCCTCAAATCTAACGCGCTGCTAATAGAATATACAGATTCACCTTTTATTTCAATTTCTGTTTTTGCTTTTAAAACAGCTTTAAGTTTATTCAAAATTTCTTTAATCACATTTGCTTCATAGGAAATACTCGGAAAGTATAAATGATTAAATGTACCTTTGGCTGCAACTCTTTTTTCTGGTCTATATATTTCTAATTTGGAGCAACTCCTTAAAACTGAAGTTATCAAACTAAAGGTTTGCATTCCATTTCTGAATTCAGAAGAATTTATAAGATCTCTAAATGCTGATATTAAATGTAAATTTCTATCTGTAAAAAAATGATGGACATGAGTGCAATTATCATTTAATCTTTCTTTTGTTTTATCGCCAACTGGCAAATCATATGTTGGGATCTTATATTTAAAATTAACTTTTTCGATTTTTTTCAAAATTTCTAAATCAAAAGAATCAGGTTTTTTAAATATTTTTTCCCCGTTTTTTCTATAACAAATTAAGACAATTTTACGTTTTGATCTTTTAAGTGATTTATTTGTTAATTTATCATAATATGTTTCATAAACTTTATTTTTTTTATCTTTTTTTTGATTGAAGCCACATATTGGACATTTGAGATTTTCAGCTAAAAGATTTTCTTTTTCATTAAAAACAGCATTATAATAATCATACTCTCTTGAGCAATTTATGCAAGTAAATACATCTGACCAAACATAAAAATCAACAGGGACCAAAACACCATTTTTGTTATATGTTTGGTACATCCATCCAAATTCGATATTGATATCTTTGATAATTCTATTCACATAGTTTTTAAAATCTATTTCGTCTATTTTAGATAAGAAATTATAACCTATGAAATATGCAAGAGGATTTAAATCTGAACATATTGATTTTCTTTCACCGAAAATTGGAATGGATCTTCCTTCATTTTTAAATTCAGTTTCAATTTTATATTTATCTTTTGATGATGTATTAGAAAGGACTGCGGAAGCAACTCCTGTCATACCAGTACCTGCAAATCCATCGAACACTATATCTCCAGGTTGAGTATATTGTAGAATGTACCTCATAATGGCTGGATGTGGCACTTTTGTATGATAAGAATGAGCATTATAAATTGGGTTATTCTTACCTTCACTGATATCATTTGCGTAAGGCTCATTAACTTCAAAGTCTTTCTTACGTTTTTCCTGTTTTTCTAATTCTTTTTTTTCTTTTTCCCATTCTACTATAAAATCATTAAGCCAGGGATTAGGACAAGCTGTATAATAGGGCGGGTCTGAAAGCTCAATAATATCATCATCTTCACCAATAGGGAAACCATCCATTTTCTTTAACTCTGGTAGTTTCTTTCTTAACTCTTTTCTGAAATAATCTCGTCTCTTTTCTTCAGAATCGAACCCCATTCCCAAACAAACAACTTTCTTATCTTCATTATCTTCAAACTGATCAAATAGATTAGTCATTTTTCCTCTCTTGCAATTTTAAATTTTAGTTTAATATAATTCTAATTTTGTTTCTGTCTTTACCAGAAGAAATACTGTCAATGTAACGCTTAAATTCTTCTAAAGCTTCATCTGGAGTTAATGGTTTACTAAAGACTTTCTTTAGTGATGCAGAACTAATTTCAATTCTTTCTAAACTTTGTGATACCTTGGCTATTAGGTCTCTAATCTGGCTAACATTGTTTTTCTCTAGTTTTATCTCACCTTTAGAGAATTTTTGCAATATATCAGCCTCCTCTGGACTAAGAAGAGTAAGATTTTTTTGAATACTTGGATCTTCAAAGATATTTTTCATGGAAGTTATCCATGTTTCCAAGATATCTAGCAATTCTTCTTTCATAGTAATAATGCTTTCCTTAGGCTTACCTAGGAAAAGAGTTGGATTAAAGTTATGATAAGGAGTATGCAGAATATCTTTCTTAGCGATATTTTCTGCTGCCTTTAAGCTAATAATTCTCTGCAACCATTCATTATAGTGAGCTGTTGATAGAAAATCACTATCCTTCAAAACATCACAAATCCGTTTTTCACTTGAATCCATTAATACTTGTTTCTTTCCATAATCAGCTATAGATAAATAATATTTGGTATATTGTTCTAAATAATAGTTTGCATAGCGATCTTTCAAACTTAACAGAGTAGATTCATACTCTTTAATCCTTTTTTCATCATTACTTCTTATATTTTCAGCAAGTAAGCCAATTGCATCCTTAATATCTTTTATTAATCTTTCTTCTGTTATATACTGAATTGCTTGATTAAGATAATTTATATAATCATCAAACTTACTTCTAAGCTGGAGCATATCATCAATTTCTTTAATATCGTTTTTATAATCAAAAACCTTTTCCATGTCTTCAATAGTATATGGGAAGTTCTTTAGCTTTGCTTCAGAAGTAAATGTTTGAATATTATCTAGGATTTTTGCTATCTTGTTAAATTTAGCTTTATAAGGCTCAGCTTCTTGTTCACTAAGTACATCTATGCTTTTACATGTTATACCTTCATTAATTTTATATGCCAAAGTAACAGCTTTTTTAGAGAGCTCTTCTGCTTTATGTTTCATTTCGATATAAGTTTCTTCTCTATCCAAATAAGCGGTTTTATCAGTCATCCCTAACGCTTTGAATAATGCTTTGATAACAGGTATATTTATACCTTTTGGTGCTTTTATATGAGTAAAACTAAAGTAATCATTTTGGGAAAGGTTTTTAATCTCATCTAGATTCATTGGAGTAATACTTTTACCAGAAGAGAGGACTATCTCAATTTTACCCAAATAGACTAATACTGAGAGAACCAAGAATTCTAGATCAGCCTCAATTTTAAAATCTACTGACCTCCAAAGATTTCCTTTTGGGTAGTAACATTCTAGAATATCATCACAATTAATCACCTTACCAATATCATTGTTTAATTTTTGTATGATGGTTTGAGCATATTTTGAATGTTGAATATCCAAACTTCCTGGAACCCACAAACCCAAACCGTTAAGTATTGCTTCACCATCTTTGTTGGCTTGCTCTGGTTTAGTTATCTTCATAAAAGCAGATTTCATGCGATTGCTAAAATTATCTTCAGTTAAAGGAGATAGAAGAGTATTGAAACTAGGATAATCAGGATTTGATTCTGTGAAATATTTATCTAAAATTGTGGAAGTTACATCATCAAAGGTCTGTTGGAGAGTTGATCCAAGACCTGGCAGTTGGTATGAATTGAGATTATTAATCTTATCTTGATAGTGAACCTTAGTTTTTGTCACAAATTCTTTATTAAATATATCCCTTGTCCTTATGAAATGAAAATCTATTTTTTCTCTATATATCTTTTTTTGATTACTGCTTGCAGATGCTTCAAGAGACTTAGCAGCACCATATAATCCTAATTCTGTTTTGAAACTATCGCTTAAGTCAGACATAACATAATATACTTCATCAGCTTGATTATTGAAGATAAGCTTTGTCTGATCAAAGATAGGCATAAAATACATATAATAATATTGAACAGGTTGTGTTGTGGATCGTTCTTGGGGACTACCAAAGAATATGTAACCTTGTCGGTATGCTTTGTGAGAAGGCCACTCTATAGAATGAGACCAAATTTTAAAACCTTGTCGGTAGGTGTTGGAGTCCAAAGGATAACTTTTTTGAAGAAAATCATAAAACGCTTCATCTTTGGCTTCTAAAGTCATTTGCTTCATATACTCCTGGATTAAAACATCAAGATTTACTCCACCCTCTACTTTTATACAATATTCATTATTTTCAGAATTCTTAACAAAGAACTGCCCTTGAGTAGCACTAACTATTCCGTCAGCAGTAGATTCAATAATGTTTAGTAGAAACTCATGAGTATCAGCAAACTTGTTTGTTAGGCACAGATCATCCTTCAGGCTTTCAGCTGTTGCCCCATTTAATTTATCAAGGTCTGTCTGCAGAGCCTTGATAGCAGTTGCATTAGCTATATTATCCGCAATGACCTTGTTGTTCTTTCTAGCACCTATGAAATAGGTTGAAATTTTATCTTTAATTGTATCTGTTACCTCTTTAATCTTACGCATATCAGGATCTGACATAAGTGAGGTGTTATTTGCGAGATCATTCCAGTAATCAGCATAAGTTATTAGGCCAGGATTATCTTCTGGAATATCGGTTTCCATCATTTCTTTGAAAGTAGATGAAAGTGTTTTGAGAACTTCCCTTTGGCTTTTACCTTTTTTTATTCTCTGAAAGTTATCGAAGTAAGCTGGATGAACAGGGAATAATTCTACATATTCCTCAAGATGTGAATGTAGATGCTCAAAAAGACTAACAAATTTTTGAAGGTGCTTTCTTATTATCTCTTTTTGATGTTCATCCTTCTTTAATAATCTTCTTTTTACTACATAAGTAATGTCATCCTTTGTTATATTAACATCTTTATACCTGTCAGCTACCTTCAGAAGCATTTCAGAAGCGAATTGGAACTCTGGAGAGTGATAAATTAGTTCCTGAACACCAAAAATTATTTTGAATCTTGAATTGTCACAAGCTTGTCCAAGAGCTTGAAGAACCATTAAGTCTTCATTGAGCTGTTGTGTATTTCTACTTTTCAAATAGGCTAACATCTCATCAATAACAATCATAAAGCCTTTATCAGAATGCTTTTCTTCAAAGTAAGCCATCATAATATGCAGTTGTTTAAGATACATTTCTTGATTGTGATCTTCAAATTTGAAATCAACACCATTTTTTGATAACCATCTTTCAACATTGAATCTGATGACATCCCATAAACCTTGGCTGGTTGCTAATTCAAAACGAAGTACTTTGAATTTCCCTGCTATTTGCTTTAGATTTTGCTTTGTATCTTCATCTGAAACAAGGTCAAGCAAACTTTTATCTTCTGCCAATAAAGAAACAAGGGACATTAAATGACTTTTACCTGTACCATAATTACCAACAACTTGAATACCAAAACTCTCTTCAGAATTAAAATAATCTAAATTTTTGATCATAGTAGGTAAAAGATATTTTTTAACTGCCTCGGAAAAAACATAATTCTTAACAATGCTCTTCTGATATTCAGAATCGTCAGTTCTGCTGAATTTAATGATCTCGGTTATTGGATCAAAGCTAATTAATTCTTTATACTTCATATTATATCTCCAATTGTAAATAATGTTTTTCTGTTAATTCTAACAATTTACCATGCTTTATACTGAGAAAATGCAATCCCTGCTTAGATATTTCACCTTCCCATAATAAAATAACAACTATATTTTTGCTGATTTCTAATAAAATGCTCTCTAAATTAAGATTAAGGTCATCTTCTAATAAAATTCCTAAATTATATACCATAATTGTTTCTTGATCAAGATAAACTGAAGTGCTTCCTTCTATAATTTTACGAAAACTTTCGACAGCTATTATTGGAAGGTTTTTACCTAAATCTTCGTTCTTCAAAACTTTCGACAGCTCAAACCCAATATTGATAGAATTAATATTATAAGTATTATTAAATGTATAAATAATATCTTTGGTCACACCATTTACTGGTATTAAGCAGAGCTTATTACGTAATTTTTGGATTTCTTTTAACCTATCTTTCAGCATGATTTTCTTTGATGATCATTATCTTTTACTAATAGTTTATAACAGCCAATGGCTATTCCTTCAGTTAAGTTATTAGAAATGTTTGTTTTACCAACATAATCCTTTTGTTTTAATAGTGAGCTTAATCTACTCATATTCTTCCTTTATTGATCATATTAAAGACATTAACTACTTTATATTTATCTCAAAATCTCTCAACTTATAAAAAAAAGACCACTTATAACCAGTTGATCTCAACGTAATACTATATAGGTTTAACTTATTGTTTGGATGTATCATTTAGTCAAGTAAATTGTTTATAAAGGATATAAAAAACCGTAAATACAACCTTTTCAACTATATATAATATTTATAGTATTAATTAATGCTACCTCCCACCCTCAACTAATCTAAGGTATAAAGGATAATCAATTAAACTATTAACAATTAAAAAGGACAAATTTATGCTCAAAAAACCGTTAAGAATGTTTGCTACCAGTAATGTTGCCCGAGAATTAGCGAAGATACTTCCCAAGCTGATGGCTTCCTTATTTGAGGCTTTTAGGGATGATACTATGGATATGTATGTCGTAGAGAACAAGGAAGGCTCTTCCCAGATAAGAGCCGCAGGATACAGGAATTTCACAGGTAAGTTAGATGAAACAACAATTTTAAAGAAGTGTGATTATCAAGTGCCAAAGACTCTTTGGTTTAACCCGAATGGTGAAGTAGAGCTTTAGTAATACTTCGCTAATACATTCTACATAGCTTACTACTTCGCTAAAGCTATGTAGTATGTATAAGCGAAGTAGAAAGCTACGTATCACAGGTGAAGAGTGCAGATTCTTATAGCAAAATCCCCTTCTTTGAGGGGGACACAGGGGGTGCATCCATAAAAGGCATATAATATATATATTCCTGATGATTATGGAAGTTACTTTTGCAAAAGAATATAGTGCTATTCTCAAAGATCTACTGCTTTTTTTGGGATTAACACAAAATCACAAAAATATCACAAAAGCACTGTTAATTAGAGATTTAACCTGTTTTAACCTTTTTTTTGATGTGTCCTCTTTTTTTTACACACTATTTTTCATTTTTCACTTTTCATTTTTCATTTTTCATTCTTGCAAAGCAAGAAGATAATCCAAGCTTTTCAGCTTGGTGCGGGCGGGAACGCCCTCCTTCCGACCATGGGCTCTATCTCTGTTTCCATTCACAAACTAATTCGTGTTTATTCGTTTTAATTCGAGTTGATTCGAGTGAAGAATCTTCCTCTTTTTTGTGTGCCTCTCTATCTCTCTATCTCCTCATTTCCCTCTTTTCATCGATAAAGCCCCGCGTAAGCAGGGCTTTTTTATAATTCGTGTAATTCGATTTAATTCGAGTTAATTAGTATGAAAGCTCTTCTTTTCCCTAAGCAATTTCTCCACTTCTTTCATAGTAACTTGTTGTTTCCGGCTAACTAAGTCATTAATCTGACTCAAAACAACGTTATTAACATATACATAGGCTTTTACTCGGTAAAACATAAATGGGCTAAAAGCCCCAACGTTAACATGTTCGAAACTCAACCCACTAGTCGAACAAAGGAAGTAAAAGTCATTATCAGCTTCGGTGTTTTGTCCGTTATAATAGACTATGTAGAGGTCTGGAGTAATCGGATTATGATTTATATCCTCCGTAACAGAATTCCAACTAATATTTACATCATCTTCTAACACTGAAATATTTACTTCAGTTGGATCAGCAGGAGTATCCCCTCCATAACCTTCTAACCTAATTGAATAAACTGGTAAATTACTTGAATTATTAGTTATTATCAAATTACTTTCATAAAATCCGAAAGTTTGTGGAAAGAATCTTACTTGAATAATGAATTCAGCGTTAGGTTCAATTGACAGCCCTACTTCCTCATAATCTATGATAAAATTTGGATTTTCACAACTAATATCACTTATCAATAGGTTACCGTTACCGATATTTTTAATTAAGACATCAGATATCTCACTTGGATGGCCATATTGTATAGAACCATATTGAATAACATCAGGTAAGTCTTCTTGCATGATAGCCTCTTTAATGATTACATTAGATATAGTTGGAGGTGCAACTCTATCATTAGAATAAACTGCTTCCACAGCCCAATAATAAGTTCCTAATTCTAAAACTGGGAAGGAAACATATATATATGAAAGGGAATTTAAATTAGTTGCTAGCTCTACCCAGTTAGCAGTTATATTCTCATCTTCTTCTTTATAACAGTATATGTTATAATTAACTTCTGGACGAGCTACTCTTTTTTGTTCATATGATGTAAGTAATGAATCTTCTGCTTTGGTTATAAGACTAACTTCTTTTTGTTTATTAGAACCTATTTCCCTGTTTAAAATTGGTTCAGACCAAGTTAAGTGCACTACATAGTCCATATCTGTTAAGTTAGCAACAACATTACTAGCAGGTAAAAGTTTTTCACTCATAATAACATCAAAGTAATTAACATCATCTTCTACTATTTCAACAAGCTCGCTATAGTTGTCATACCAAGGAGAGGTAACAACTAATACATAACTTCCTTCGACAACATTAGCTATGTTAAAGTATCCTTCAGCTATGGAATTTGAAAAATAGTTTTGGGAACCTATCAATGCAATGTTTGCCTCAATTCCGGTTATTGAGTCAAGTGAGACTATTCGCCCAGTAACATTGGGAACAGTTTGGATCACAACTAAGTCATTCTCAGTTCTTGGATTAATAGTATAGTTACCTGATAGATAACTTACACAACCAGTAATTGAATCATAAATTGTCCCTAAACTAGGACTATGATTTATCTCAAATAAATTACCTACAAAACATGAACCTGAACCATCATTAACAGCCCATTTGCCTTCGACATCGGGTTCTTGACTAACTGTTGCATTTATGACTTTCACCAGACAACTTTCGTAAGACTCAGCAGTAAATCCACTAACCAAATGACCTGTATTAATAATTATTGGATTTGGCACTGGATTATTAGAGCTAAGGATTGTAACGCTACAATTGGTTAATTCTGTAAAACCATTAGACTCATCAATAGTTCCGTTAACTTCAACTAAATCACCAATTTCTACACCAGTATCCCCGTGGTTAATATAGATACTATTCCAAGCACCTCCTTCTAGTTCAGAGATAATAAACTTTCCAAACTGGTCGGATCCTTGACTAGCATTATTTGCAGTAACAACACCTTGAACAGTTACTTCTTCACCTTCAAATAGTGAAGGATAAGTACCATCGGAACCTGCATTTGGAGTATATTGTATATCATAGATTGAACCTACCTCTTCTGGAATCTGAGAATAACCAAAAGCAATATCCAGAGCCATATATTTCATTGTTCCACCAGTAGCTTGACCGATGCCTTGAACTGATGAACCATAAGTTTCATCATCAAGATACATAACATGAACACGACCGATTAAGTTACCTTCTTCATCTTCGCCGATATAATCAACTTCTGAACCTAAGTAAGGGAATTCAGGAATTTCGCCTTGCATTTCAGGAGTACTAACACCGTTTAAGAAGATTGGTTCTGACCAATGTCTACCATTGTTAGCTGACACAGAAATTACAATTTCAGCCATATTTTGGTAAGGAACATATTCAGGGTAATCTTCTAGATAGAGATTAGCTAAACGAGCTTTATCAGCATCTTGCCATACCATTGCCATCATGCCATGTTCATTAGCATTGGTAATTTGTGCAGTGTGAAGATGGTACATCATTGCACCATCAGCAGCAGCTGAATCCCAATACATGTATGGCCATATTGAAGAGAGTATTGGTTTGCCCCAATAATCAGTATCCTCAGGTGTAATTCCATCATCAATTCCATCCCAGCTCCCATCATCCATGACTTGATCTACAATACCATCACCATCCTGATCCCATGCTTCCCACATTGCATTACTTGGGTATTTGTTGGTTGAATTATACTGAGTAATATCTATTGGGTCATTAGGATAAAATGGATCAGAATTATTTTTTTTCTTAGGATAAACTTCAGCAATTGACCATTCAAAAGTACTTGTGTCAAATGTAATATTTTTTACTGTATGGAGTTCTGGATAATATGATCCTTCGTTGGTTCCGACAGTAAAGAAAGCAGGGAAATGTATTCTTCCTTCATTATCTATCGATGTACTAAAATAACCAGACTGTCCTGAGCTCAGTTTTAAATCTCCCTCTGTTACATCATTGAAATAGTTTTGACCAGGAGATAAAGGCTCACCAGTGTTAGGATCGATAAAAGGTGGATTGATAACTTCAAAATCACCATAAGTTGAGTAACGTTGCCACTCACCTTCACCATAGTTATTACATACGAAAGCAGTAAGGGTCCCTTCTTCAATAGGTGTTCCGGCCTCTCCTGATTCAGTATAAGCAATATGGTAACCGATATAGTAAGCTTTATCTTCATGAACGATGAAAGACATGTAAGGTCTTCTCCATTCACCTGTTGATGAGTTCCATTGGTTCAATTCAGGAATAGAAGTCATAGACCAACCAGTTCCATCTAAACTTTGGAATTCAATTTCTTGTTCAGTGAAATCTTTGTAGTACATAACTACATTTTCTGAAATAGCAGAACCGTTATCTCTTGCATTTTTTCCCATGATATAAACACGTTGTGAACCTGCAGTTGGTGAAGGTCCGATTTGCACAGAAGGCCAGATAAATTCGTTAGTGGACACAGTGGTTCCGTTAACATAAATATCTATTGGATTGTCGATAATTGTATAAATACTAGAGTGAATACCAAGAGCAAGTCCACCAATAACAGCATCATAACCGAAGGCTACTTCCAGATCTGCATCAGCGTCTAAGTTAACATGGTAAGCTAAAAGGGGTCTTCCTCCTGCTGTTGTTGCCATACCAGGATATCCTTCCCAATTATCAGCTGCACTAAAAGCAGTATTTGATAAGATACTTCCTGTGTTATCGATAAATGTTTTATAGACTCTACGGTTAGAACTTGCAGAAGTTCTAGCATGAAATGTTAACCAGTGTCCGTCCAAAGTAGGAGTTTGAACTCTTTGCATTGGTTTGCCGTTATAAGATCCTGGAAAATAATCATAATAGTTCTCGATTATAGACACTGGTTCGATTGCGAAATTATATGTAGGGATAAACCTACTATTCTGTGGTAAAGGTTTTGTACTTTTTTCATTTAAAGATAATTGTTTCCTTGGATCGACTTGAATTGCAAATAAATTTGTTATGAGTATGGCCAATATAACCACAGTAATAAAGAATCTTTTCATATGCTTTCCTCCATGCTTTATTTTGTTAATATCCTATTATAACGCTATTATCTTTAGTGCTGTAGCAGTGTGGTGACATCTAATTTCGGCACTAATATAATAACTATTGCAATAATTCTAAATTTATTTATCTATGTCAAGGGAAATATTAGAGAATATTAATTTTATTGTAAAAATATTTACTTGTGAAATAGTTAATACTTATTGAGAGCTTTGTAGGGCTATTTAGTAGCGATAGTTCCTTCCGAAACATACTAGATGTTGATTGTAACTAAAAATATCTTTAATGTATTAGATTGATAAATATTCTTTTAAAATGTGGCGCTCCTATGGAGCTTTTATTCTAAGCACTAGCGTGCTTAAGGCGGTCAAGTTGCCCGCATTCCCAGTTAATTTTTCACTTCCGGGTTCAACTCTTCACTTTTCACTCTTCACTTTTCACTTTTCACTTTTCACTTTTCACTTAAAAATTGGCACCCCCGAGCCGATTCGAACGGCTGACCTTTTCCTTAGGAGGGAACTGCTCTATCCTACTGAGCTACGGGGGCACTGATAATCAAAAAGTGAGGACTTGGTATTGGTGTCAAGATTTTTCTTAGAAGTGAATCTTTTTAAGAGTTGGAAGACTGTTCAAGTGGCAAGCTACTCTCCCCTATAGCTTATCCTTAAAGAAGTCTATAATATTGCCCATCTTCGAGTTTTCTTGACATTTTATAATGATTGTTTATTGGTAACATAGCCTCTTCTGTCGGACGGTGGAGATTCTCTCCGCCCCAAGCTGTAAGCTTGTTAGTATTAAATC
>JAEKNW010000263.1 GCA_016838885.1 Candidatus Cloacimonadota bacterium | reverse complement strand
GTGGATAGATTTTCTTCTTCTTGCTTTTTTTTAAACACCCCGTCATCTTCGATGCCACCCCTCTTGGAAACATTTGCTAGAGCAAATGAAGAGGGGACTAAGACTTACGGGCTCAAGCTCGTTTCAATATTAACAAAATAATTCGTGTGAAAGCTCTTTTCTTGGTTCTGCCGATTATCTTTGGACCTCGGAAGTCTCCCCTGTATTGTTATCTAGTTTTGCATAATAGCTTTGTTTTCCTAGGGCAAGTCTTCCTTTCAAGTCTTCCACTTGTTTGAGGAACATTGTCTTTCTTTCCCCTTCTAATTTATTGGCTGCAACCATTTTAAGGTTAGTGCGAGGATTAACCCATTTTCCGTTAAGCATAACCCCAAAGTGAAGGTGAGGTCCTGTAGATCTTCCGGTAGAGCCGACAGTTCCGATGACTTGTCCTTTAGAGACATATCTTCCCTTGCGGGTATTAATCCTATGGAGGTGGGCATATTGGGTAACCATGCCGTTGTCGTGTCTGATTCTCACATCATTACCATAGCCATCTCCGCTGTTAGTAGCTTTAATAACAGTCCCTGAAGTTACAGCAAAGACAGGAGTTCCTGTAGAGCCACGGAGATCCATTCCTTGGTGAAGGATTCTTCTTCCCAGGATTGGGTGGATTCTATAGCCATAAGGTGAGGTGATGTGCATTAAATTTAGAGGAGTTCTGATATTACCTTGGACTAAGCCTTTACCAGTTTCGGTGTACATTCCATTGAAGGCAGAGGCATCATTATCATCAACAAAGCGATAGGCACTTTTGGAGCCTGTTCTTTTACCGGAATAGGCAGCGTAAAGGACTTTCCCTTGAGGTTCAACTTCACCGTTTACCAGTTTTTCCTGTACTAAGAGTTCGAAGGTATCCCCTACGCGGGCGTCTTTACTGAGGGCTAATTGGGATTCAATAGCATCATTAGCCTGCTGTCTGACAAAGCTACTTATCCCTAAGGAAGCCATAGCTCTATCCATGGAGTTGAAGTCCTTGGTAACTTCTCCGGTAAAGAAAGTTTCAACTAGTTGAAAAGGGTGAGTAATGAGATTATATTCTAATTCTCTTTCTCCACGAATAAAGAATTCATGGACAGATATCTTGTCATTTTTATAGGAAAATTTATTAAATTTCTTAACTTTTAGGGAGTCTAAATAGTAGTCAACGAAGAGGGTATCACCAACATCAATGGAGGTAGCATCGATATATTCACCTAATTTCCAGGCATAAAATCCGATATGCTTAGCTTCCATACCTAAATCAGAGAGGACTTGATAAACAGAACCACCTTTAAGAATGGGCTTTTTGACTTCCACTTGATAGCTTACACTATCTAATTTACTTTTTCTAATATCATACTTGGCATTGAATAAATCAACTTTAGCCTCTTGAATCTCACGAGTATCTAAAGTTGCTTTGAAGAGGAAATTACTTTCTGAATCTGTAGCTTTTTCTCCAATTTTTGAACCAATAATATCTAAAATATCACTTGTATTTATGAAGTTTCGACTGGAAATTTCAGCAAATAAATCAGCATTCTTAGCTAAAGTGAACTTATCAATCAATTCATTACTTTTTTTCTCAATTTTAACTCTATTACCATCAATTATCTGATATTCAGGTTGGCTTTTACACTTACATCCTGCAACTATCAAAATCAAATATATTATAATTATGTAACTTATCGTTTTTTTCATAAATTCTCCTGTTACGACAAATAATAAGACTCTATTTTTTGGCAAATACTTTTTTGATTTTTTCGAATGACTCTCTCACAGGAAGAGTGGAATTAAACCCGAATGATTCGGTTTAAACAAATCAGCAATTAAACAATTCAACAATTCAACAATTAAACAATTAAACAAATCAACAATTAAACAATTAAACAATTAAACAATTCAACAAATAAACAATTAAACAAATCAACAATTAAACATTTATTAATATTTTTTCTTTTCTTAATTCTTGACAGTTATCATAAATAAATTATTTTAAAATATATTCTAATAAGGAGATGTTTTTTGTGAATCAAAAAAATGTAATAAAAGCAATATTGCGAGCTCGTTATAAAAAGAAGATTGAGTCTTTTAAGGCAAAAATACAGATCGATATTAATAAAAAGAATTATATAATAAAAACAGCTTCAAATCAGGATGAATTGGAGCAAGTTCTCACCTTGAGACATCAAGTTTTCTTAGAAGAGCTTTTACACAAAAAGAGAATCATCGAAGTTGATTTTGATAAGTTCGATCTCCTCTGCGACCACTTAATGATTATTAATAAAAATGATAATGCTCTAATTGGCACCTACCGATTAAATTGCTCCAAATTTAATAAAGATTTTTATTCTGCTACTGAATTTAATATCGACGCCATTCTGGAATTACCCGGAGATAAAGTTGAATTAGGCAGAGCATGTGTCCACCAAGATTATCGTAATGGAATGACCATTGCCCTCCTCTGGAAAGGACTCTCGGAATATATGACCAGGTCTGAAAGTAGATTCTTCTTTGGTTGCTCTAGTATCAAATCTATGGACTATATGCTGATTTTAAGAATCTTTCAAGCCTTAGCAAAATCAGGGAATATGGTTCAACTACCTGATGTTAAACCAATTGGAAAATTCAAATCTAAAAGCTTAAGAAAACTTATCAAAAGCCACAATCTCGAACAAGAGATAGAAGATCCAAACCTATTAGATCAACTTCCCCCACTCTTAAAAAGTTATATCAAAGCCGGAGCAAAAGTAATTGGAGAACCTGCTTTAGATAAAGATTTTCAGTGCTTTGACTTCCTGACTTTACTTGATTTTCATAACGCTGATCAAAAATATAAGGATAAATACTCAAAATAATGGTCTTTCTTAAATTAATCAAAACAATCTGCTATTTTACTTGTTTTTTTGCTAAAGGTGGCTTGATTATGCTCTTTGTTCGCGAAAGAATTAAAAGGCATCAATTGAACGCTAAAAATACTTCCAAAGCATGCTCCAGAATGATTAAACTTCTGGATATCAAGATAGAATTAACTAACCCCAAAGCTTGGAAACTCTTCTCTCAAGAGAACTTTTTAGTAGTTTCAAACCATGTTTCCTACCTAGATATAGCCATTCTGACAAGCGTTAGACCCTTCCTCTTTATCACTTCTCATGAAATGAAAAATACCCCCTTCTTAGGACAACTTACTCAACTGGGAGGAAGCCTCTACACTGACAGGAAAAAATTTACAGGCATTATGGGTGAAATAAAAAACTTTGCCTCCTTCCTGAAAGATGGCTTTAATATTGTTCTCTTCCCCGAAGCTACCTCAACAAACGGAAAAGAACTCCGTGCTTTTAAGAAATCTCTCCTAAAAGTAGCTATCGAAGCCGAAAAACCAATCCTACCCCTCTGTATCAAATATCTCTCTAGCGATGGACAGCCTATTTCTGATATTAATAGAGATAACTTCTACTGGTACGGTGATATGGCCTTCCTACCTCACTTTATGAGACTCATTAAAACTAAAAAAACTATTATCGAAATTACTATCCTGGATAAAATTGAAGTTAATACCCAAAGTGATAGAAAAACTCTTAGCGATAAGGCCTTTGAAGAGATAAGTAAGAAATATTATTCTTATGAGCATCTTTAGATAAGACGGGGAGATTTTTTTCACCACAAAGGCACAAAGAAAAGAATCTATCCACTAATTACACTAATTTCACTAAGAAGAAGATCCTTAACACAGAGTTTTGAAGAAGAGAATACTTTTACACGAATTAACTCG
>JAEKNW010000262.1 GCA_016838885.1 Candidatus Cloacimonadota bacterium | reverse complement strand
CTGTTCTCAATCACTACACCGGCTGTCAATCTACTGCTAGCCGAAGCAGGGGGATATGGACTGGGGCCACCCTTGGCGCCAGATTCTACAGGCTTTTCAAGCATCTTGTGGAAGCAGGGGTGCTTCCACTCCATACTACCCTTGGCGCCAGATTCTACAGGCTTTTCAGCCTGTTGTGGAAGCAGGGGTGCTTCCACTCCATACTACCCTTTGCGCCAGATTCTACAGGCTTTTCAAGCATCTTGTGGAAGCAGGGGTGCTTTCACTCCATACTACTTGCTGCCAGATTCTAACCAAGCTGGAAGCTTGGGGCAGACAAGCTGTCCACCGTCCAACTAAAGAGGCTTTTATCCGTGTTTATCTGTATTATCAGTGTTCTATCCTTCATTTTTTATTTTTTTTAAATCATCATTGCGAAGCAATACCGCAATTTTTCACTTTTCACTTTTAATTTTTCACTCTTGCCTAGCAAGATAGTAGCTCAAAAAACTAATTTAAACTACGGGCGAGGCGGAAGCCTATATTATAACCACTACTAGTCGGACTACTGCTGTTACGAATAGCCACCCGACAAAAAGAAGTAATGTTGATCCAGCTACCACCCCGATAGACACGGCCAGTCCCACTCTCAGGTCCCACCGGATCAGACTGAGCAGAGGATGAATAATCTCCATACCAATCATTACACCATTCCCAGACATTACCGGACATATCATAAATACCAAGACTATTAGGAGTCTTAGTTCCTACATTATGAGTCGTGGAGCCTGAATTAGAATTATACCAAGCCACACTATTAAGATCATCAGAACCTGAATAGAGATAATCAGGATTACTGGTTCCCCCTCTGGCTGCAAATTCCCACTCTGCCTCTGTAGGCAATCTATATCCATTGGCAGAAAAGTCACATGACCAGTTTGTAGTATTATAACATGGAGTCAAGCCTTCTTCAATACTACGAGCATTGCAATATTGAACTGCATCATACCAAGTTACATAACACACAGGATAATTACTACCTTTTCCATAGTTAGAAGCTGGATTTGTTCCTGTTACTCCTTGATAAATACCTTGAGTTACTTCATACTTTCCAATAAGAAAAGAGCTAAGAGTTACCTGATGAGTTGGTAACTCGTTGGAAGATCCTAA
This sequence comes from Candidatus Cloacimonadota bacterium, assembly GCA_016838885.1. Lineage (GTDB taxonomy): Bacteria > Cloacimonadota > Cloacimonadia > Cloacimonadales > JAFGVF01 > JAEKNW01. The sequence goes on along the minus strand of JAEKNW010000262.1, from coordinate 2,644 downwards.
TCCTCTTGTGTCTCCCATTATAAAAGTGCCTGCAGGAACCAAGACAAAATCTTCAGGTATTAGGTCAACTTCGTTTTCTATGTAGACGCTTTCGATTTCTTGATAAAATGCTTTTATTCTATAATAGTAGCAGATTGTTTCTAAAGAGCTATCAACATACTCCCCAATATTCTCCCCTACCAAATCATATTCTTCTATCCAATCCTCATTATCCTTTTTTCTAGATATTTTAAATCCTTCTTCACCCATTGAGTTATCTTCCCAAGTTAGCCTTACGGATGAAACAGTTTCCTGTGTAATTTGCAGATTACTTGGTGCAGGGAAATTCAAACTTACAGATTCTTCAATCTTGGAAGAAACATAGTCATTAGTGAAGGCAGCTACTTTATATCTATAGATAGAATTTGGTAAAACTTCTTCATCTATATACTCTTCCATATCTTTTGCAAGGCTGGCATAATCTTCATCCCAAGCATCATTATCTTTCTTACGAGCTATTCTAAAACCAGTTTCGCTTTGCGAGTTATCTTGCCAGGTTAGCCTACATTGATTAACAGCTATTTGTTCTATAACAAGATTTGTAGGTGCGGGTAAAGAGTAACTAGGATCATAAGGACTTACAAAATCATCATTATCACAAGAGTATATTATCAGAGCAGTAAGTATTAATATTATTAAGTTAGTAAATCTTTTTAGCATATCTTTCCTCCTAGTCTTTTGCTAAGGCAGTTCTTATCCAGCTATAGAGGGAGTAGATTGCTACTCCGGAAGCTGTATAATAGGTGTAGTCCCGAATATCTCGCCAAGTTTGAGTTTGATCTTTATAGTCTAGGGCATCTGCAGGACTAGTAGTTTTTTCATATTGGTCGTAGTAGGAATTAGCTATGATATTAGAGCTTATGGCTCCTCCCAAGATAAGAGTAGTTACTCCTGTTGAGATCCAGGCTCTTTTTTTATGCTTATCGTAGTGATATTTTTTTGAGCCGGCATAAGTTTCTAGGGGAATGGTAATTTCTTGGTGTTTATTTTCAGTAACGGTGAGTTTTCCTTGGTAGTCTAAGAAGTGGGGGTGAGTAACTTTGATGTCATAATCGCCATAGAGGAGGGAGAGCAGGGCTGGGCTTTTATTCTCTTCTAAGTTATTATCCAGATAGATATTGGCATCATTGACTGCTCGATTATTGTTATACTTATCGACTGTTAAGAGGGAGATAGACCCCAGTCTGGCTTGAGGTTCTAAGTTAATAATTTCTTCAGTTCCGGAGATTAGATTTATCTCTTTCCCGGCATCAAGATGTCTGTCTCTTTTAGCTGTAATTTGGTAGTTACCCGGTTTTCTATTTGTTTCCACATAATCACTTGCTATTTTAACTTGGTTAAGGTAGATATCAGCCTTAGGAGCAGTGATTTTTAGGGTTCCGAAGTTTTGGGTTAGGACATATTCTTTAGTAATCTTTTCATTAGGAGGAATAAGTAATTGTTCTTCCAGGGGTAACCATAGGTCCTTGGATATTTTTAGTGAGTAATTACCTGCTATTAATTTAGGGTTATAGTAAGGGAGTTTCCCTATCTCTTTACCGTTTAGGCTTAGAATTGCATTTTCGGTAGAGAGGCATTTGATAGTAACATCTGAGAAATTGGGGGTTAACTCTTCGGTAAATTCAAGTTCATCTCCATCTTGGATTTCAAAGTCTTTAGTAAGCTTCTGATAAGTATCTAATTCCAGGCTTAAGTTATGTTGTCCGCTTTCAATTCTGGTTTTAGTCAGAGGTGTTTGACCAAGCACTCGATCATTTAAGATTGCCTTTGCTCCTTGAGGATTTGAGTTGATTGAAATTAATCCATATTTTGGGGTAAGTTCATATTTTGGCAATCTCAAGGTTTCGTTAGAAGAAAGAGTAAAGGTTGCTGTTTCCGAATAAAAGAGGTCTTTTTCAATAGTGATCGTATATTCTCCGGGGAAATGGCTTCCTTGGTAAGGAGTTAGACCAACCCGTAATCCATTTAGATTAATAATTGCTTCTTCAGGTTGAGATTCTATAATGACTAATCCGGGAGGTGAAAATTTTTCATCACTGCTACCAGCCTTTAGGTTGATATCAAGATTTTGATCTTCTTTAGAGATATCTACTGTTTTTGTCAAAGTCTCATACCCTTCTTTAGCAAATTTAAACTGATATTCACTTTTGGGGAGTTTATATTGAGCATAATTGCTTCTTGCTTGAAAGGGAGCATTATTATCATAAGAGACCATCACGTTTTCTGTGTTAAATTTAAAAGTTATGGTATTCAAATCTAAAGAAATATTCTTTGGTCCTCCCCCCTTCTCATCCACAGTCATTTCATAAACAGTCCCACTTTTTAAAGGCTTGGGAAAAAAATATTTGTGATCAGCAAATCCTTTTTTTTGAATAACAAAATATTGTGTTCTCTCTCTTAGAACAATTCTATACTGACCACTACTGCCAGTCTGATATATTTTGCCGTAAATATTTTGAAAAAAAACATCTTCTAAACCACAGTTAACTATTACCAAAGCTCCCATTTTCCCATTATCATCTAACTTATGAATATCATCCAAATCAAAAAGACCCATGTGCATAGGATTTTCTTTTAACTCGGATACTATTTCAAATTGGGCTCC
>JAEKNW010000261.1 GCA_016838885.1 Candidatus Cloacimonadota bacterium | reverse complement strand
CAGGAATATATATATTATATGCCTTCAAATTCTGTAACTTATTTTGCTAAAAGAATCTAGCACTCTTCATCAAAGTTCTACTGCACCATTCGGGTTAAAAACGTACACAGCCTCAAAATAGACTGAGTAGAAAAAAATGAAATGGTCGTATTGTAGTGTCCTAATTTTTGAAGAAACCCCTTAGGAATAATGTTTTTCCAAAAATGTGGTAAAGATGGGTTATGCTTTTTGTGTCGCTACTCTGGAGCTTAGGAACGGCTTAGGTTTTCTGATCTACAAAGGTGTCGCTCTTCTGGAGCTATGAGGATTTTTGTAGTTCTTTATCCACAGTTAGAATTATTTCCTACTATACTTGAGAGAGAGCAATCATAATTACCCTCGATATCTCTTTCTCTCCACATACCCTTCTCGCCTGTATTCTATCCTATCTTTGACGAAGTAAGTGAGTTCTTCATTAAACTTCTTGAGGATTTTTAAATCATGGTCATTGAGTTTGAGGGAGAAGATTTTTTTTCCCTGATCGTAGGTAAAGATTGAATTGGGGTTTTGAGATAGGAAGTGAATAGGGTTTCTTTCTGCTAAGTTAGCCCAGTCCTTATCAGACCAGGTTTGGTAGTTTCTGTTATTTTTATCATTAAGGTCTTTAGCATTAACTGAAGATTGGTAGAAATATTTGAAGTTATGAGTAATGTTTTCTAGGGTAGTTTGAGCTTGGAGGGTATCGTTTTGGATGAGGGAGAGGATGGTCGGCATTTTGTAGAGTTTAGTCATGGCTGTTTTTTCTATTTCTGAGAGGAAGTCAGATAAAGCTGAGTTATGAATAGCTTGGAGAGTCTGATTTTCAGAATAGATTTCCATAAGGAAGTTTAACCATGAACCGAAAGTTGAGATATAAAAATTTGCCGGGATGTCGGAAGCAGAGTTGAATTCACTAAGGGAGTATTTGTTGTCCAGGTTATCCTTAAGATTGTTATAGTTGGCGATGAGTTTTTGAGAACGGGATAGGGTTTGATTTCTCAACGATTCAAAGATATCAACTAGTTCTAAATCTAAATCTAAGCTACAACCAATAGGGAGTTGGTTAATAGCTTTTTCTACTGTAAGACTTGTTTTTTCTTGCAGGTCTCGAGGGGTTAAACCGGCAAGATATGAGAGTTTCAAGTGGCTGTTTTTGTAGTTTCCCACGAAATCTAAGACAGTAAGGTAAACTTTATTAGTATTAGTTCTTAGTCCTCTACCTAATTGTTGGATGAAGATAGTAAAGGATTCTGTGGGACGTAAGAACATGACTGTATCGATGTGAGGGATGTCTATACCTTCATTGAAGATATCGACAACACAGAGAAGAGAAATTTCACCTGAAGAGAATTTGGAGATGGTCTCGCTTCTGGTAGAAGTACCGGAATGAAGAGCTTGAGCCTTGATATTTTGGTTTTGAAACTGTTTCGCAGTGTAGTCTGCGTGTCTGATGGAACAGCAGAAGGCGATAGTATGTTTTCCGGCTTTTTCCTTATAGTTCTTGATAATGTTTTTGCTTCTTTTATTGACCATATAGACCTTTTCCAGGGCATCAATATCATATTTGCCGGAACGCCAAGGGATGCTTTCATAATCAATATCATCATAGATAGCGTAGTAGGAGAAAGGAACCAACCAACCGTTATTGATGGCTGTTTTAAAATTGCACTCAAAAGCGATGTTATAATCACAGTGTTGATAAATATCTTTGTTATCAAGTCTATCTGGGGTAGCTGTAAGTCCTAAAAGAAACTTGGGACGGAAGTAATCTAAGAAGTTGAGATAAGTGCGGGCAGCAGAGTGATGAAATTCATCAACAATGATATAGTCGAAGTAGTCAGGAAGAAAGACGTTAGGATTAAGATGAATTTCCTTACCAAGAGTACTAATGGACCCAAAAATAATATCTTTATCTGTATCTTTTTGGTTAGCTTTGAAGTAGCCAAAAGATGCTTGAGGTCTAATCTTTTTAAATGTTTCTTGAGCTTGTTCTAATATCTCTTCCCGATGGGCGATGAAAAGAATTCTTTTAAAATCCTTAGAGTCAAAAGCGGAAAGAAAGGTCTTACCTAATCCGGTTGCCATGATAATCAGAGCTTTATCAAAGCCTTCTCCTCGGGTACGATCTAATTCATAAAGGGCAGGGATTTGGCATTTGATGGGTTGATAAGATGATTTACTTGTATAGTCTGAGGTAAGGACTTGAACTTCGTCAGTAATTGGGTCAAGATAAGGATTCTGGGACTTGGTTTCCGGGTAACTATTTTCGCTAACATTCAAATTTGGCCTATATTCAATGAAGTATTTATGAAGCCACTCATCAGAAGGATTAAAGCTGTAATTCTCAATTATATTATTATATTGATCCAGAAATTCTGTAATAATGTTATTATCTTCAAAGAGGATATTCCACTCTAAACCAGAAGTCAGAGCTGTCTTAGAAATATTAGAAGAACCAATGATCATCTGCTCTCTATCTTCTATGAATTTAAAGTAATAGCCCTTGATGTGGAAAGAAGTTTTAAGCTTATCTTGGTCGAAAATTGAAAGAGAAAGATTATCGTTCTTCAGTGATTTTAATTTATATAAAGCAATTGGTTCTGTAACATTCAAATATGTACTGGTAAGAATGCTAACCTTGGCATTATTCTTCAAAGCGTGTTTTAGGTAGTTGAAAAGTAACTCAACTCCAGAGTTCTTGATAAAAGAAACACAAAAGATTACTTCTTTTGCGGAACTAAGTTTTTCCTTTAAAATATCTTCTAAAGATTTATCTCCAGAATTGGTAATTGCTTTCATTTATTTCCTTAATAGTACATTAAGCCAAGCATCAGCTTCTCTACCCACTCTTTTATCTTGAGAGATAGTATATTCTACAAGAGTAAAACCAATAGCTTGGTAATTAAGTGATTCAAATTTTTCTTCTGTATAATCACAAAAGAAACGTCCGTTACGAAATTCTTCTTTCTCGCCATACTTTAATGACAGAAAGAGATAGCCTTGAGCTTTGAGAGCAGTGTAGATTTTCTCCAGTGCTTGGGGCATTTCAGCATAAGGTAAATGAAGCAATGATGCACAAGCCCAAGCTCCTATAAATTTCTCTCGATAAGTAATATCTGCTATCTTCTCCTGAGAAACAGGGATCTGAAGATAATCCTCTGCTAGTTTAGCAAGTTCTTCAGCAGGTTCTAAAGGCAGAACTTGATAACCTTTGGACATAAAGAATTTTGCATCTCTGCCTGAGCCACAGCCAATATCCAAGATTTCCTCTTCCTGGGGAAGATGCTCTAAGAAGTAGTTTTGAAGCTTGCTCATATCTACATCTATGGTCGTATCGAAGTATATCTTAGCGTTTTGATTATAATAATTCATATTTTTCTCTCTAAAATGTAATTATCTTATATGGTCCTTTGATGTTTTTTGCAGGATAATGAAGAGGGGAATATTTGTAAAGAAATTTTTCGTTCTTGGAGAAAAAGACGGGGAGAATTTTTCACCACAAAGGCACAAAGAACACAAAAGAAGAAAGTCTATCCACGAATTGCACGAATTACACGAAGAAGAAAGAAGAATTAGCCACCGAAAACACAGAATACACTGAAAAGATGGGGGAAATGTAGGGGGAAAACATCTTTTGCCTAAATTGATTAACCAGGTGTAATCTTAATCTTTTTTTTTAAACACCCCGTCATCTTCGATGCCACCCCTCTTTAGCATCCCTTTGGGATTAAGAGGGGACTTAACACCCCGTCATCTTCGATGCCACCCCTCTTTA
>JAEKNW010000260.1 GCA_016838885.1 Candidatus Cloacimonadota bacterium | reverse complement strand
TTTTAGCTAGCAGGAGATTGATAGATTTGTTACATTCTGGCAACAAGTGGCATGGAGTGGAAGCACCCTTGCTTCCACAACCAAGCTTGGAAAAGCTTGGTGCGAGCGGGAAGGCCCGCCTTCCGAGCATGGGCTCAAGATTGTGGTTAGCTTCAGGGGGAATCACATTCTCTAGTCGGTGGTAGGCGGGCAAGTTGCCCGCGGTCCGACAGAAGAGGTTTACATCTCCTACCTACACAAACATTTGAGATGCTCAAATCTACTGGGAGCGCCAACATCCCTGTCGGCATCTTCACTTGGAGCTCCTTGTGGAGCTCCAAGTTTGCCAGCAAGATGCTGGCGCTCCCAGTGAAAGATGTCGCTCCTCTGGAGCTGGGCAAAAGATATTTTGCCACCTACATTCGTGTTGATTTGTGTTCATTAGTGGATAAATTCTTCTTCTTTCTTATCGGTGTTTTCAGTGTATTCGGTGGCTAAATCTTTTCTTCTTCTTTTTTGTGTTCTTTGTGCCTTTGTGGTGAAAAAACTCTCCCCGTCTTTTCGCGAATAGCGAAAATCATTTTTCTTAAAAAAAAATTTGACAATAATCTCCCAATAATAATAATTTGTTTAATAAAAAAAACGTGGAGGAAATATGCTAAAGAAGAGTATAATATTGTTATTTACACTATGTTTTGGTATGCTTTCCGCCTTAGGTGGTTTTTCGACTTACGGTCCTGTAACCTTAGATACAGTAGATCCGCAGGTAGACTTACTAAGTCCTAATGGAGGTGAGAGCTGGTATTTCGGTGATACTCAGAACATACAATGGACAGCGACAGATGATTTTTTATTAGATGACCCGATTCTGATTGAAGTTTCTTACTCAGGTAATCAAAACTTCTCAACTTTAGAAGAAAACTTGGAAAACACAGGAAGCTATGCTTGGGAATTCCCTGAAATAGAGACTGATAATTGCTATGTGCAAATCACAGCTACTGATCTGATGGGTAATAGCACAAGTATCTATTCAGCAAGTTCTTTTTCACTTGGTTATGTACCGCCTCAAGCACCGGGGGAAGTCAATGTTGATCTTTCAAATGGGGTAGATGCTCAACTCAGCTGGCAGCCGGTAACCCAAACTATCTATAATACCCCCATAATCCCGGATGGTTATATTATTCTCTATAATGAAACCCCTTATGAAGATGATGAGAACAGATATTACTTCTTAGGATTTTCGCCAACCCCGGATTATACTCATCAACACGTAGCTTCTTTCCGAGATGATTTCTACTATTCAGTGAAGAGTTTCAAGAACTTCTCAGCTCGTCAGCTTGCCTTGTTAGAACAACTTTCTGCTAATAAGCAAAGTCAGCCTCTTAGCTGGGGTCAGGTAAAAAGTAGAATCCAAGCCCAAGGAGGGACAAAATGAGACTTTTCACTAAATTAACCTCAACCTTATTCTCAACCTCAACCTCAACCTCAACCTTATTCTTAACCTTAACCTTAACCTTAACCTTATTCTTAACCTTTACCTCAACCTTATCAGCTCAAGAGGCTTTCATTGCCCAAGATTTTGAAGAAAGTGTAGGTGATGAATGGTCATATACAGCTCAACCTGAAGAATTACAGAGAGTAATCCTCTGGGGAAGAATGAACCAACCTGTGGGCAACACCATAGCCCAGAGTGGGGACTGGTATTGGGCAACCTGGGATTTAGATAATATGGAACATTCTCTTGTCTTTGATAGTGTTGAACTCCCTTTTGGGGATGTTTATACTCTGCATTTCTGGTATTACTCTGCAAATATAGATACCCAAACAGATTATGTGAAATACTGCCTTGAATATGATGATGGCACAGAATGGAATAATTGGCAAGACTTGGAAAGTAACCTAACCGGTTGGAATCAAGTATCTCTAGATATTCCCTTAACAGAAAGTCAAGTCAGACTTAAAGTCTCTGCCCAATATGACGGCTTTGCCAAGTATGTTCATTTTGATAATTTTGTGATTAATAATGAGCCTGCTCCCCTCACAGCTCCAATAATTAGTAATATTACAGCTGAACAAGCTAACGATGGCTCGAAACTTGTCGATATCTATTATGACCTCTTTGATGCTAATAATGACCCTTGTGATATTGAATTGCTGATCTCAGATGATAACGGGGTAAGCTATAGCTTCACACCAGACTCTGCCAATCTTTCCGGCCATATAGGAAGTGATATTACCCCCGGCAACAATAAACATATTATCTGGGATGCCGGCAATGAAAGCCAAGACTTTTCTGCTGAAAATTACTACTTTAAAATAAGAGCTGAAGATAATACTTTCTTGCAGATTGTGACCCCAGTTATTTCTCCGGAATCAGAAACTTATGATGAAGCTCAAACTATCACAATTACTTGTGAAACAGAAGATGCTGAGATTTATTATACTTTAGATGGTTCTGATCCAGACCAAACGGATAATCTATATACAGAGGCTTTTGAATTAGATGAAACTACTACTGTCAAAGCCAGAGCCTATAAAGAGGATTGGCAAGAATCAGAAATCGCAACAGCTGATTATGTGATTAATAGTGATTTTGTCTTGGTAGAAGGGGGAACTTATAATAACGAAACTGCTGATGTTACAATTAGTGATTTCTATATGAGTAAGTATGAAATAACACATACAAAATTCATTGGATTTTTAAACTCTTACGGAGTTGCATCGAATGGTAGTTATAATGGGGTAGAGTTAATTGATATGGATGATAGTGATTGTGCTATTGGCTACAGCAATGGGAATTTCTATTTTGATGGGAGTAGTTATGCTACTAATGCGGAGTGTCCGGTGATTGAAGTTACCTGGTATGGTTCAGCTGTTTATAGCAACTGGTTATCTAGCCAAGAAGGTTTAACACCATGCTATAATACATCAACTTGGACTTGTAACATCAATGCTAATGGTTATCGCTTACCTACTGAAATGGAGTGGATGTATGCTGCCAAAGGTGGTAATCAAGAACCGGCAACAGGATATAATCAATATGCCGGTACAGATGTAGAAGCTGAGTTAACTAACTATGCTTGGTATAGCCCAAACTCAGGAAGCACTACGCATGTTGTAGGTACTAAGTTACCAAACCAACTTGGACTTTATGACATGTCCGGTAATGTTTGGGAATGGTGTAATGATTGGTATGGCTCTTATTCTTCATCTGCCCAGACTGATCCGGTGGGACCTGCTACGGGGTCTTACCGTGTGCGGCGAGGTGGTGGCTGGAGCTACGATGCCGACCGCTGTCGTGTGGCTCTTCGTGGCGGCAGCAATCCCTCCTACAGCAACTCCGACTTAGGCTTTCGCGTTACCAGGGCAGCGGAATAATTCGAAGAATTATCTTATATTTTATACTTATTACATTCTAACCTTATATAAAAAGTAGTTGGAATAGTGTAATAAAATTAGAATTACTAAAGATTTTCCTGATTTCAAAAAGCGAAGCAAAAAGAAATCAGGAAAAGATTTAGTAATGAAATTAGGTATGAAGCCCGAGAAAATATTTCTTTGGTTATTTCTTTGAAGAAAGAACAAAAAAAGGAAAAAAATATGTGGGAATGATTCTATTAAACCCTTTCAGGGTTAAGATTTTGGTGTTGACTATGTACCCTATGTAATCCCTTTGGGATTTTGTCTCCAAAGCTGATACTTTCGAAATAAGAAATAAGTTATTTAAGGGTATAAATCGATGGGCTCTAACCGTGTGAATCGGGGTGGTAGCTGGAACAACAGTGCAACTAATTGCCGGGTAGCTAATCGTAACAACA
>JAEKNW010000259.1 GCA_016838885.1 Candidatus Cloacimonadota bacterium | reverse complement strand
TCTTTTAGCAAAATAACTTACAGAATTTGAAGGCATATAATATATATATTCCTGAAAATTATGGAAGTTACTTTTGCAAAAGAAGATAGTGCTATTCGCGAAGGTCTACTGCATTATTTGGGTTGAACCATACATTATTGGAAATATAGGTCATTCTCCAACTCTAGAGGAGCAAAACCTTTGTAGAAAAGGGAGATATGCCTCTTCTGCCAGACCGCGGGCATCCTTGCTCGCAAGGCTGTTGGAAACAGCCGTTTATTTATCGCCTTGGGTTATCACTATAAGGGATAATTAATCCCCTTTCAGCTTAAATGACATCCCTTGATGATTCTAAATCTCCCAACCCTTAATCCTAAAAGAATAATAATAAAATAATTTGACAAATATAATTACATATACTTTATTTGTAATATATATATTAAAAGGAAGGGAAATATAATGAATACATTAAGGAATTATCGAGTTGATATATGTACTATTGACATTAACAAATTTTGTAATCTCTACAATACTGTCAATATCTTAATTACCCAATCATTCCCTAAAGTATATATATATATATATATTTTAGAGCATTAAAATATCCTTAGCTCCGGACCAAATCTATCTCTATCGCTTAGGTTTGGTCATAAAAGATAAAATAGATTGAAAAGTGTTGAAAATAATCAACATAAATAAAAAATATAAAAGGATATTAAAATGAAAAAGATAATAATAATGATGTTGGTCTTAATGACTGTTGGGATTTTGAGTGCTGCTACAGTTGGAGTTGAAGCTGATACACAAGTTAAAAATCTTGGATATAGACCATTTAACTCACCTCCTGGGACACAATTTGAACCGGGAGATGGTCCGAACTATTTTAGAATTAGCCTTTATCACCAATTAGGAGTGTATGAAATTTCGTTCGAATACTTTGACCAAAATTGGGGTTTTTGGAGAGAACATAGAGATGTAGTTGCTATATGGTGGCTTGAAACCGAATTAAGATTGTATTATCAATTAGTAACAGGCAATCCTCCGACAGATCCCGGAAATCAATAAGAAACTTAATGATTGGGTAGGTTTCCTGCCCAATCGTATAAAAGGAGATATAAAATGAAAAGATATAAAATTTGTTTAATTATTACAATGTTAATATCATTACACAGTTTGTATTGCGAGCTTGACTTTCAGCATAATGACATGTTATATAATGGTTACGGAGCTCCTATTTTAGGAAATAATGTGGTTAAAAATGGAAATAAAGTACTGTTGATTGACAGTTATGGTGTTTCAATTTATGAAACAGATGAAAATGATTTAGATGAGATAGCAACATACGAATTTCAAATGGTAGGAGCTGCTGACCTTAATGGTAATAACTTCGCAGTAATATTACCTAATAATGGCGGAGGACAATATCATCCAGACATTGTCAAAGTTTTCGATATTAGTAATTTAAGTGAACCTACACTTATCTATGAATTGGAGTCAAGCCTGTATAATGTTTTTCTAACTGAAGAAAGGGTTATCTTGGGAATGGATTTTCATGTTCAGGTTTATGACTTAAACTCTGGAGACTTACTTCATACATCGCAAGATGTAGCATTAGGTTCCAATATAGAAGACTCAGAATTCTTCACAATTAATGACATAAATGAGGGGAGTTTCTATTTATGCCATATAGATGATGAGGGGCAGTTGGTTAGAGATCAATATTTAGGATCTACCTATGGAAGGACAATTATTCATGATGATACGCTGTTATATTGCTATGGAGAATTTATTGATTTCTATTCTATAACTGATTTTAATACTCTTTCATTTCAGAGAACATTTGCTATGCAACACTTGGCTGAACTTGAATTACCCGGGCTTTTCATATTTGGCAATACTATGGTTGCTCCATCATATACCCTCAGCGCTCCCTACAGCCCACAGCTAATTTATTATGATATAAGTGATGTTAACAATATCATTGAATTGGATAACTATGAGTTTTTTCCTGAGTTGGGACAATCCAAAAGAATGAGAATTCATGATACAATCCAATGGAATAATAATTTCCTTTTTGTAATTAGTGGTTTTGGAGTGATGTACTCCAACTATAATAATCATTTAGATGACTATACAATATTAAAATATAGTAGAGGAACTTCGATTAGCAACAGATCCGAAAATAGACTTTATGTTAATTATCTTAATGTGATTGGTTTCAATAATATTTTTGATATAAGCAATATTAATAATGTTACACAAATGACTAATGAAGATTCCGTAGGAACTTATTTTTGGTTTCAAGAAGATGATGTTCTGTATCCAGTAAAAAATAACTTACTGGATGGAAGCTATGAAATTTATACCTTTATAGACAATAATTTAACTTACCTTGATACATTTGAATTGTCAGATTTTCTTAGGAATTTTCAATATTATTTGTCTATTATACTCTGGAATGGACGAGATTTGGTATACAGTTTTGCAGATAATATTTATTGGGTAAGTTATGAAAATGGTACTTTTACGGATATCTATACAGAGGAAGTTGATGAAATTGAAGATACTGATTTCACTACTAGATGGTTCTATTATAATAATTTCTTTTATAAAATATCCTACCAAGGTTTACTCCAAATATATGAAAAACAAGATGATAGTATGGAGTTAGTTAACACAATGAACTGGGCTTATAATAATAACTCTTCCGGATTCGTTAACCAGTGGGGTATAAAAGATGGTTTGCTAACAATAGCTAATATAAACTCCAATGGAGTATCTAGAATATATGATCTTGATGTTGATCCTGTTAATTTGACTGCTGAAATTGAGTTAGACCACTATATAATGAATAGTTGTGTTAAAAGATATGGTGATTATTATTTCTTTACAGGTTCTGATACTGAAAATAGTGTTCCTCATCATTTTTTTGAACAACTTAGTTACTTTAACATCTATAAGAAAGTTGGAGATGAGTTCATTAGAGTTGGAGATATTTATAACCATCGTCAAACAGTGGATTTTGAAATCGTACCTCAAGGTCAAGATGAGTTCACGGTTTTTCTATGTTCAACTCGTGGAGTTGATGTTTACTCCTGTCAAGCTACCCCCAACGGTGACCTAGATATAACCCCCGTAAACCTAAACGCTATCAATTACCCAAATCCCTTTAATCCGGAAACAACTATTTCCTATGATATCTCCAAGCAAAGCCAAGTTACTGTCGATATTTATAATATTAAAGGACAGAAAGTAAAGCGTTTGCTTAAGGAAAATCAGGAAGCAGGTCAGCATTCTATTATCTGGAAAGGGGATAATGATGAGGGCAAGAGAGTCAGTTCAGGATCTTATTTTTATCGGGTAAAAAGTGGAGATAAGGAGATAGTTAATAAAATGATGCTGATGAAATGAGCTTGCTAAGCAAGAATGAAAAGTGAAAAGTGAAAAAAATCCTGAAGGGATGATATATAATAGACAGTGTTCGTAAGACACTGGTAGGAAGAGCAAAAAAGAGATGAGCCCCGCAGGGGCAATATATAGTTATAGGAAAATTGCTAAAGAATCTGAATAAAACCTGATAAAAAGAAAGGGTTTTAATCCAAACAAACCATGGAGGGTTTATGAAAAAAAATATTATTATAGTATTTATGTTAATTTTAACTTTAACTGCATTCTGTGAATTAGACTATCAGTTACAGACAGAATTTGGATTTGGAGGAATATCTGCGTTACATTATTCTAATAGTAAAATGCTAACTCAGACAGCTTATGGGTATGAAATATTTGAAATCCAGGAAAATGGTAATCTAGAAAACGTCAGTAGAGTACGAGATGATTTTGAAT
>JAEKNW010000258.1 GCA_016838885.1 Candidatus Cloacimonadota bacterium | reverse complement strand
AGAGATAGAGGGATAGAGAGATAGAGAGATAGAGAGATAGAGAGATAGAGGGATAGAGAGATAGAGAGATAGAGAGATAGAGAGATAGAGAGATAGAGAACTATCGTTCGATAACGGGGACATCTTCAATCCCCTCTTAATCCCGAAGGGATGGTGCAAGAGGGGTGGCATCGAAGATGACGGGGTGTTTTAAAGAAAAGCTTTAACCACAGAGTTTTAAGAGAAAAAAAATGAGAAAGAGAGAAATTCTTCACACGAATGAACTCGAATTAAAACGAATAAACACGAATTATTTTGTGAATAGAAACAGAGATAGAGCCCTTTTAGCTCGAAGAGCGGTGTGAGAGGGGTGGTATCCTACGAAGCTTTAGCGAAGTTGGATGACGGGGAGAGTAAAAAAAAGAGCTTAGCCACGGATAACACAGATAAACACGGATAAGAAAGAATAAATAGCCACCGAACACACAGAATACACTAAAAAAATTCTCCTAAGCTCCAAAGGAGCCACTGGGAGCGCCAGCATCCTGCTGGCAAACTTGGAGCTCCACAAGGAGCTCCAAGTGAAGATGCCGGCGCTCCCAGTAGTAAAATATTCACATTTACCTATATTATTTCCACCAGACTTGGACTAGAGCCAAGCTTTTGTGTTTCAAGAAGGTGCTTTTGTCTTTCAAGAAGGTGCTTTTGTGTTAGAATACCTCAAAAGCACCGACTATTATTCTTTGTTAATAACCTTGACTTAGACTAGAAGTTTAGAATGTATTCTTCTTCCCCATCGTCAATCTTACCTGTTGCAATAAAGCCGAGGCTTTTGTAAAGCTGAATAGCCTTGAAATTCTCGGGTTCTGTACTAAGTCCCACACAGGGGGTTCCTTTGCTATGTGCTTCTTGAATTACCAGTTTCATAGCTTGTCTGCCATAACCTTTCCCACGTTGGTTTTCGGCTATCATCATACGCCAGATCCAAAACCCAGTGTCATACATAATAAATCCCACCATCAGTTCACCATGATAGATACCGTAGGCTGTTACATCTGGATAGAATTGAGATTCAGCAATAGAATAGAGATTGGGGGCAACAAAATGTTTGTGATCCTCGGATAACTCCAAATCTAGTGCATCTTCCCAATTTTCAAGATTAATTTTTACCAATTTTACAGACATTTTTATCTCCTTTTAGTACTTTTTTAACTTGTACCGGAATTGTATTGTAGCGCTTTACAGTTTAGGGAATTCGATGAATTTTTTCTGAGTATCAGATTCACCCTTATTATCTTCAAATAAGTCTGGTATATATTCATTAATCATTTTCATAACAATTTCATTGAAGGGCCAACTTGATTCCTCATTTTCATCAATTAAATCATCAGAGAGGACAAGTAACACCTTAAATCTCTCTTTAAGAATTTGAAGTAAATCATATTTGCTACAATATTGTAGCACATTGGAGAGCATAGTATGCAGGTTATGAAGCATCAGAGGATCATAAGCACTTATGTGCACAGAAATATACATACCAACTTCCAGATAAATTATCATCAGATCGGCAACAAATTGGGGTTCAGGATTAAACTTCTTATAATCATTAATAAGTTTCTGTGCTTCATCAAGCTTTACATCCTGACCAAACCCTGGATTTAACAATGACACTAGTTTTTTTACATATTTATCATGAAATTCCCAATCATCATTTTTAAACTTATAATCCAGATACTCTTTAACCGGTTTTTTTTTCTTATAGAGATCGGCAATAAGTTCAACAAGTTCATTTTTTTCCAAGTCTTTTAGCTTGGCTCTAACTTCTCTTAATCCCATTTTATCCCCTTTTTATTTCAAGTTTTTAAATCCAAGATAATATTCTCAATTAAGAATAATCTGTAAAGTTTTTTTTCAACAAGATATTAATTTTCTAACGAGACTGTTCATCCATCAAACCACCTCCTGAATATTTTATCCCGAATGATGCAGTAGACTTTTGGGTTTATCATTAATTGATATGAAAGGGATAGAGAGATAGCAGGAAATTGACAACTTGGGTAGATTCTAAATATTTTCCTTGCCAAAAAATGTAACTTATGATTTGGTTATGCAAAGAGGAGTTAAAATTTGAAAAAAGTAACATTATTCACAGGCTATATTATAGAAGAAGACCTTATATATCGCGATCAAGAAGCTGTTTCCAAACTAGAGCAGCTGATTGAAGATTGTGATGTATATGAGGTTCTATCCCAACTCAACGGAAGCTTTAGATATATAATTAACTCAGAAAAGTCTACTTGGTTCGGGGTAGACCATTTTGGTGGATATTCCCTATTCTATCAAACTAATCCTTCCTTAAATATTTTGATTGACCCTAATAAGAGTTCTCAGCTCATAAATATTGATGATGAGAATCTTTGTACCTTACTGGCATCAGGCTTCTGTTACGGAGAAAATACGATTTTCAAGAATATCTTTGAGTGCTTACCCGGCTTCACATATACCTATGATAAGCAAGAAAACAAACTTGAGAAACAAGAGTGGTTTAGAATTGATTTAAACTCTGAGAAGAAAAGATCTATCAGCGAGTTAGCAGATTTACTCAAGGCACTGATCCCTAAAAATCTACCTAAATCATATTTAGCTTTAACTGGAGGTATTGATTCAAGATTAATTCTCTCCTTATTCAGAAATTCAGGAGTGGCTTTTGAAAGTTTGACCTACGGAACTGCTAATAATCCTGATGTTGAGCCTGCTCAAACTATAGCCAAAATGTCAAACTTGAACCACCATCTCTTCATGTTAGATGATTTAGATTTATCCCAATTTTTTCAAAATAAAGAGTTGGAAGAGTTCTTTTCTGTTGGATTCTTAGGACGTTCTTTACCTTTTGAGTGTGATTGGGTAATCAGTAATCTAATTAAAGAAACAACTTCTTGGTTAACAACCGGATTTACCAGTTTTTGGTTAAGGGCTCCTTATCAAGATTATCTCCCTCTTACAAATAATGCCAGTTTAACTCAAAAGATATTCAATACACATTGCCAACAAACCCTCATCTCCTCAGCTAAGTTTAAAGATATTCTTTATGCAAATATTGCAGAATCCATGTCCCATTATCAACCAAATCATTATGATTCAAATTATGACCGGTGGAATATTGAGAACAGGCAGCACAAATATATTATAAACACTTCCAATAATTACCGTTACAATAATATAGAAGTCTTTATGCCTCTGTTTGATCGGAGATTCATGTCCTTTCTTAATAATACTCAGCGAGAGCAAAGATTAGAGCAAAAAATATATATGGAAGCTATTATTTCCCATATTTTTGTGGGCAAGGATGCTTTTTTAAAAGAGATACCTTCCACAAACCCTAAATTTAATAACCAGATTAAGCAACTCAAACCGAATTCAAATAATTGGAAGGCCAGATTACTTAGCTTAGATAAAAACAATCTCAATCGACTTCTTCGCATGCCCAAGAACCCCATGTATGAGATCATTCAATCTGTTTTGATGCAATCACCTGAATATCTTTCTCTTACTATTGAAGAAGCTTTTCCAAATATTAAAAAAACTATCTCTTTACTTTATGATCTTAAATTAACAAACTCAGCTAACCATCTCAAATGGCTAAAAAAGAAAAAAGTAATCCAACTTAATCTCTTAGGTATTGAGATTATCGGGTTTTTAGTTGATAAATCTCAGTTATTTACAGGAGTGATGAAGTAGAACTTTGATGATTCTTCGCTAAAGTTCTTCTTTAAAACACCCCGTCATCTCAATGTCGTTAAGTTAAGCCTAAAAGACAATTTTCTTCCTTCTTTTATGGTAGTTTAACGATCGTCGAGGTTTATC
>JAEKNW010000257.1 GCA_016838885.1 Candidatus Cloacimonadota bacterium | reverse complement strand
TAACTTACAGAATTTGAAGGCATATAATATATATATTCCTGAAAATTATGGAAGTTACTTTTGCAAAAGAATATAGTGCTATTCTCAAAGATCTACTGCGTTATTTGGGTTTAACCCAACCAAAATAGGGCAACCATAAAAAGTTGCCCATATAACTTAGTTAGTAGATTTCCTTTTTATACTACTAAGAGTAATTCCTTAATAAAAGTATAGATCCTAGCAATATCTTCGATAAGAAGTTCTTCTCTTGGAGTATGCACATTCTTGATAGTAGGTCCCATAGATATCATTTCCATTTCAGGGTATTTGCTACCAATCAAGCCACATTCTAAACCGGCATGAATCACTTCAATTTTTGGTTCATTACCAGTAATTTTTTTGTAAGTAGCCTTGGTTTTATCTAAGAGATTTGAATCCCAGATAGGTTCCCAGGCATTATAGGGGTCTCTGTTTTCAACCTTAGCACCTGTTAAGAATCCCAAGAAGTGAATTTTATCAGTTAGAACTTGGAGCATAGACATGACTGAGCTTCGTTGAGAAGAGGTAATTACTATTTGGTTATCAGCTGTGTTGATGAGGGCTAAATTGTTAGAAGTTTCCACTAAATCTTTAATTTGCTTAGACATTCTAAAGATTCCATGGGGATAGACAGCTAAAACTTGAGTAATTTTTGTGGCAAATTCACGCGTAAAGACTTGATCTTTTCCGGCAACTTCGATTAGTTCGATTTTCATCTTAGGGTCAGAAGTAATAAACTCTTTTCGCATAGTCTCTTGACATTCAGCAATAATCTCTTGAGCATCTTCTATGTCAGCAGGGTCAATATAAATATCTATTTCAGCATTATGAGGAACAGCATTATGAGCAATTCCACCATGATAGTTACTAATCTCCAGATCACAAGCAGAATCTAATTCGATCATGACTCGATTAGCAATTTGAATAGCATTTGCTTGTTGTTCATTAATCATAACGCCTGAGTGTCCACCCATGAGATTAGAAACTTTAACTTGCATAGCCTTAAAGCCTTCAGTCGGGTCTGTTAATTCCAAGGGGTAGTAGAGTCTGGTTTCTTCCCCACCCGCACAACCGATAGTGAAAACACCTTCATCTTCTGAATCGATATTTAAGAGATATTTTCCCTTGAGCCAATTCTCTTTAAGAGCTGCAGCCCCGGTAAGACCTGTCTCTTCATCAACAGTGAAGAGAAGTTCCAAAGGACCGTGCTGTGCTTCTTTATCAGTAGCAAGATACATAGCAATAGCAAGAGCGATACCATTATCAGCACCTAAAGTTGTTCCATTAGCTTTCAACCAGCCATCTTCTACTCTCATAGTAATGGGGTCTTTAAAGAAATCATGTTCAATCTCTAAATCTTTTACGCAGACCATATCCATGTGCCCTTGAAGAGTTACAACCGGCTTATCTTCGTATCCTGAAGTAGCAGGGACTCTAATTAACACATTACGAACTTGGTCCATTTCTGCTTGGAATCCATGCTGAAGGCCCCAATCTAGTAACCATTGAGAGATTTTCTCTTCGTTCTTAGATTTCCTGGGAATCATATTTATTGCTTCGAATATCTCCAAAACACCTTGTGTAATTGCATCTTCAGAATATTTCATTATTACCTCATTTTTTCTTTTATTATGATAACTAAAATAGAAGATTGATATTTTTTGGCAAGATTATTTTATGGAATACTGCTTATTTGTTGAATCGTTGATTTGTTGAATTGTTTAATCGTATCTTCTAAATACCTAATATGTTCATCCAGCAAGGCTGAGTCATAAGATTCTGGAGCAAACATAATTATAAGAACCTTAGTAGTCTCAGGGGTTACTGCTGTTCTTAGAGAATCGGTAAGAGGAGAACCAAAAGCTCCCAAATCATCGCACAGAACAAATTTATCTGTAAAAACCATTTCTCGATTATTATGGGCTAAGTATCTATCTTTTGAATCCCCAATCTTAACAATGATATCACCTTGAATAGTATCATAATCATAAAGGCAGATTGGAAGTAGGAATTTCAATGAAGAGTAATTTCCTGCATCTACAATATTATTAATCCGATATAAGTCTTTCCCATTTAATGCTCTTCTTAAAAGTGCTTCAGAGGAGGGGCGCCGCTTGGTTGGATCAAGACCTATTGCTCGGAAGAAAGTCCTAGCCTCTTGTACTCCAGGAATCTCACTAATGGCTAGCTCACTATACTTTGTTTGATACTCTTGAGCCAACTCCATCATCTTGACAAAAGCAGGAGAATCATTACTGACTTTTATATCAGTAACAAGTCCCTTGCTAATTTTTATAGGTAAATTATCCTTTATTATCATATCTAAATCAAATATTGATATAACACAAAACCATAATGGGCAACGACACCAGCCAGTAATCCACCCACTGTATGAGAAAGAAGAGCCTTAGATGTCAAACGACGATAACCTAAAGTATCTAACATGGCAGTATGAGTGCTTAAATAGCCGCTCCAACACATTCCCATAGCTGTAAAGACGGCAATCTCGTTTCCTTTTGCAATACCTGTTTCAATGAATTTAGGTACCAAGGATAAAGCTCCACCGACTGAACCTAATGCAGTAATGGGAAATGCTATAGCTTCTGCTTGTTCAAAACCAAAGAGAAGTTGGAAGAACCAGCCAACTTTATTTGCCAGGTAGGGTATTACAGGAACACCTTCATAAGCAGCCCCGGCATAAATACCTGAAGGATCTTTACTGCCTAAGGTTAGAATCATAACAGCTGTGGAAATAATTAATACACCAGGAATCACTGCTAATCCTAAATCAACCCCAGCTTTACCACCATCTAAGGTAGCATTTAAAAACCTCATAGAAAAGTTACCTTTCGATTTGAATGAAACATTCTCTTCTAAATCAGCAGGTACATCTCTTGGGATATTATGAAATTCATTCTTAATCATAGACTGCATCATTCTGGTAGAGATTATTGAGCCTATAATAGCCCCAACAAATCCAATCATAGCTGCAGCAACATAGCCTTTTCCAATCATGAAACTAATCACGATAAGTCCCATCCCAAAAGAGGTCCCAAAGTTAGTCAAAGAAATCAATTCATGCTTTTTAAAATAAGCATTGAAGTTCTTATCTTTTGCCAGACTGATAATTGCCGGATTATCTGAGAAAAAGGTCATTAACCCACCTAGAGATGCAACCCCGGGAAGATTATAGATGGGACGCATCAAAGGAGCTAATAAACCCTCTAAGAGTCTTACCACACCAAATTCAATCATGAGTTGCCCCAAAGCAGAAGACAAAACAGTAATCGCCATGATGTAAAATACTGTGTTTAATAACAGATCATGAGCAGTATTCATGATAGAACCAAGCAGATTATTAGCTCCCATCTTGGCTCCTAAGAAAGTGAATATTCCCATAAATATTACTAAGAATATTATACCTTCTAGCTTTCTCTGGTTAAGATATTTCACTTAGCCTCCAATTAGATATTTTTTTCTCAAAAAATAATTCGCTATTTTTATGTCAATTAAATTATTATCTAGAGAATGATAATTGTTGTTGAATCGTTGATTTGTTGAATTGTTGAATCGTTGATTTGTTGATTTGTTGAATTGTTGAATCGTTGATTTGTTGATTTGTTGATTAGAGGAAAATGCCTCTTCTGTCAGACCTCAGGTTCCAAGTACGATAGGGCTTGGGAACTAAGCTTTTATGGAGCTATTGGCTCTTTCTTGGGGGTGGGCTCAATGAAAACCCTAAGGTTAAACCCGAATGATGCAGTAGAATTTTAGGGAAGAGTGCAGATTCTTCTAGCAAAATAAGTTACAGAATTTGAAGGCATATAATATATATATTCATGAAAA
>JAEKNW010000256.1 GCA_016838885.1 Candidatus Cloacimonadota bacterium | reverse complement strand
CTCGGTGTCTCTGTGTTAAGGATTTTCTTCTTCGTGTAATTCGTGAAATTAGTGGATAGATTCTCTTCTTTTTCTTTGAACACCCCGTCATCTTCGATGCCATCATACTTCGCTAAAGCTTCGTATGATGTACCCTCTTGGAAACATTTGCTAAGAGCAAATGAAGAGGGGATTGAAGACGCACGGGCTCTAGCTCTGTGAATATTTTAGATTGATTAATTCGTGTTTATTCGTTTTAATTCGTTTTAATTCGTGTGAAGACTCTTCTTCTTTCTTATCAGTGTATTCAGTGTTTTCGGTGGCTAATTCTTTCTTCTTATTTGTGTTCATTTGTGTTATTTGTGGCTAAATATCTTCTTCTTCTTCGTGTAATTCGTGGAATTAGTGGATAGACTTTCTTCTTTTTATTAGTGGCGGAGAGAATCTCCACCGTCCGACTGAAGAGGCTTTTATCCGTGTTTATCTGTGTTTTCGGTGGCTAATTCTTTCTTCTTATTTGTGTTCATTTGTGTTATTTGTGGCTAAATATCTTCTTCTTCTTCGTGTAATTAGTGTAATTAGTGGATAGACTTTCTTCTTTTTATTAGTGGCGGAGAGAATCTCCACCGTCCGACTGAAGAGGCTTTTATCCGTGTTATTCCGTGGCTAAACTCTTCTTTTTTATCTTCTTCTTATCGGTGTTTGTCGGTGTTATCGGTGGTTAAATCTTCTCTTCTTCTTTTTTCTCCCTCTTAATCAGTGTTATTCAGTGTAACTCTGTGGACTTTTATCTTCTTCTTATCCGTGTTTATTCAAAGAGAACAAGGCTTATGGCCATGACCATCATCCCGGCTATCAGTCCATAAATTGACAGGTGATGTTTTCCGTATTTCTCACTGGTAGGAAGAAGTTCATCAAAAGAGATGAAGACCATAATGCCAGCTACGGAAGCGAAAATTAATCCAAAAACTAAGTCATTTAAAAATGGCATGAGAACTAAGAAAGCCAAAATAGCCCCTACAGGCTCTGATAATCCTGACAGGAATGAATACCAGAAAGCTTTCTTTCTGCTTCCTGTGGCATAGTAAATGGGGACAGAGACGGCAATTCCTTCAGGGATGTTGTGAATAGCGATCGCGATAGTGATTCCGATTCCCAGATAAGGGTCTTTTAGGGCAGCTGTGAAAGTAGCAATTCCTTCCGGGAAGTTATGGATAGCAATGGCTAAAGCAGACATCATTCCCATTCTCATCAGGTTTTTATCTCTATTTTTCGGAACCATAGCTTCAACAGATTTGATTTCATGCGGGTTCTCATATTCAGGCACCAATTTATCAATCAAAGCAATAATTCCCATCCCGAAAAAGAAGGCTAAAATCGTGTAAAAGTGAGCCATTCCGGGGCTGCTGCAATAACCTTCAAGAGATTCCTTTGCTTTGGGAAAAATCTCGATCATTGAAACATAAATCATCACCCCGGCGGAAAATCCTAATGATACAGAGAGAAAAGTAGTGTTTGTTTTTTTAGCAAAGAGGGCAATTAAGGAACCTATACCTGTGGAAAGTCCGGCAAACATAGTTAAGGTTAAGGCAAATAATATCGAATTAGTAGAAATATTTTCCAAAGTAATCTCCCAAAAATCTTTTATTTACATAAAAATATAATACAATGATGTAGGAATAACAAGTTTTTTTCTTTTTTACTTTTTTTCTTTACACAATAGGAGTATTTTAATTTTGGTAAAGAAAAAAAACCGAGGGATTAATGGAGAAATTTAGACTATACAGCTTTGCCGTTTTATCAATGTTATTTTGGAGTTCCACTTTTGTCTGGTTCAAAATAGCCTATGAAAACTTCCAACCTTTTACCATAATTTTCTTAAGATTACTTTTAGCAGGGGTATTATTAGAACTTTATGTAAGGATATTTAGGAAGAATGAAGTGATTAGGAAAGAGGATATTAAGATATTTTTACTTCTCTCATTTTGTGAGCCCTTCTGTTATTTCTTAGGTGAAAGCTTTGGTCTGATGTTCATTTCAGCAACATTGGGTTCTTTAATTATATCCACAATACCTCTTTTTACTCCAATTTTTACCTATATCTTTTTAAAAGAGAAGTTAGGGAAATGGGGTATAATTGGCTTATTAATCTCCTTTAGTGGCTTACTCTTTATCATTCTTGACAATGCAGATCTGTCCGGCTCTATTTGGGGTGTCTTACTTGAATTCTTTGCAGTTTTCTCAGGAATTGCCTATGGAATCGTAGTTAAGAAACTTACCCATAAATATACAAGTATCACCATTGTAAAAGTTCAGAGTCAGTTAGGAGCATTATACTTTTTGCCCTTCTTTTTAATCTTTGATTGGAGCAAATTTTTGGCTGTAGATCACTCTTTCTCTGTCTATTATGTGATTATAAAATTATCTTTATTTGGATCAGTAGCTGCCTTTATTCTTTTCACAGAAGTGGTCAAAGGGATGGGACCTAACATAGCTAATATGTTCACTAACTTAATCCCGGTCTTTACAGCAGTTTTTGCCTATTTCATTTTAGGAGAATTAATTACACCTGTTAAGGTAATAGGTATCTTCACTGTTATTTTCGGACTCTTCATTTCCCAGTTGAAAGGAAAGTACTGGAAGTTCAGATTTAGACCAGATCGGGGTTAAAGGTGATATATTTAATTCTGAGTATAATTGCTTCGGTGGCAATAGGTAATCTACTTCATTTCTATAAAATAAAAGATTCTAAGCTTAAAATACTCCAAGTATTTTTAGGAAATTATCTAGTTGCCAGTCTAGTTTCTTTCTTCATGATTGGCAAATTTGATTTCGAGATAGTTGGACTTGATATCGGACTTGGTCTTATCTTTGGTATCATGTTTTTAGTAAATTTCATATTTTACCAGATAAATATTGTCAAGAATGGGATGTCAATGAGTATCTCTGTGATGAGAATTTCTGTGGTAGTCCCTATTATCATCTCTTTACTAGTTTTTAAAGAATCCCTTCCTTGGTTAAATTATGTTGGGATAATCATCGTTATATTAGCTTTCTTGATGATGGGAAAAAGTAGCAGTATTAGAAACAAAATCTGGCTTTTTCTCCTCTTCTTCATTACCGGATTTACCGAAATAGGTATGAAACTATTCAATGAAGTTGCTTCAGCTCCTAATAATCAGATGTTATTTTACCTCTTTACTTCAGCCTTCATTATTAATCTTCTTATCCTAATTCAGAGAAAAGAGAAAATTCAAGCCAAATATATCGGGGCAGGACTTCTTTTAGGTATCCCTAATCAGCTTACCTCATATTTCTTCTTGATGGGACTTAACAGTGTGGAAGCTGCCTTTGCCTATCCATTAGTCGCTTCTAATGTTGTTCTGCTTGGATTTCTGACAGATAAGTTTATCTGGAAAAGTAAATTCTCACGCCAACAATACTTGATCTATGGACTTATCTTAATCGGGGTTATCTTACTTAATCTTAAATAAACACCGATAAGAAGAAGAAAAAAGTCCACAGATTACACAGATTAACACTGATTAAGAGGGAGGAAAAAGAAGAAGAGAAGATTTAACCACCGATAACACCGACAAACACCGATAAGAAGAAGTTAAAAAAGAAGAGTTTAGCCATGGATAACACAGATAAACACGGATAAGAAAGAATAAATTGCCACCGAAAACACTGAATACACTGATAAGAAAGAAGAAGAAGATTCTTCACACGAATTAAAACGAATTAATGCGAATAAACACGAATTAATCAATCTAAAATAAACACAGAGATAGAGCCCGTGCGTCTTCAATCCCCTCTTCATTTGCTCTAGCAAATGTTTCCAAGAGGGGTGGCATCGAAGATGCCGGGGTGTTCAAAGAAAAAGAAGAGAATCTATCCACTAATTTCA
>JAEKNW010000255.1 GCA_016838885.1 Candidatus Cloacimonadota bacterium | reverse complement strand
ATTCTTTTAGCAAAATAACTTACAGAATTCGGACGCATATAATATATATATTCGGAAGAATTATGGAAGTTACTTTTGCAAAAGAATATAGTGCTATTCTCAAAGATCTACTGCATTATTTGGGTTGAACAATCTCTTCTTGACAAAAAAGCTTTTGTTCGCATATTTTGGTATAAGAGGTGAAAATAATGGAAATAATGATAACAAATATTATGAATGAGGATATTAATGACTTAAGTCAACTTTTGTTGGAATTCAGATTAGAGTTAGCTGATTTAAAACAGAGAAGGTTGAATTATAATTTATCCGATGCTAAGGAAGAATTATCCGAATTATTCAGTCCTGATTACGAAGTTTATAAGGCAATGGAATCTGACATAATCATGGGTTATGCAATTCTTAGAAAATTTGACCAAACAGTCTGGTTGGAGCAAATATTTGTTAAAAAAATGCCCGCCGAAATGGCTATGCTAGCTCACTTTTAGAAAGGGCTAACCAAAGAGCTAATGATTTTGGTAAGGAAACTGCCTTTATCCATGTTCACCCTAATAACCATAAGATGATTAAATTCTTAGCCTCGCAGGGTTATAATGTTCTGAATCTTATTGAGGTAAGAAAGTTATATAAGAAAGAAAAAATAGAGACTTCGATAAAAGTAGGAGAGAGTTCTTTCTTATATTAGATTTAACCCGAATGATTCAGCAGAATTTTAGGGAAGAGTGCAGATTCTTCTAGCAAAATCCCTCTCTTTGAGGGGGACATAGGGTGTGCATCCATAAAAGGTATATAATATATATTCATGAAAAATATGTAGATTACTTTTACATGAGCCTTCGCTAATTCATTCTACATTGCTTTAGCGAAGTAGAAAACTGCTGTTCAAGAGAAGCAAATGAAGAGGGGATAGAAAATATCCTACCCCCTGTCTTTAGGATTTGCTTATGGTTGCCAATCTTCTTCACTTATTAAAGTGATTTTATTTATCCTTTCTAGCATATTGGCTATTGTAGTTTCCACAGCATTGCATGTTATCGTAGCTCCGGTAACTGCTTTAATCTCACTCTTACCATTCCACCCTACAAACTGTTGGAAGAAGTTGCTTCTCTTAATTCTTTTAACATAAGAGGGAGTATCCTTACTTTGGATTAATTGAGCGTCTTGAATTATTTTTTCCTTAGTTACTTGCAATATTATCTTACTTTTCGATTGATAGCCTCTTACTTCCTCGGCTTCTTGGCTAATAAATAATAAGCTAATTTCTCCATGGCCATTTTCAGCTTGTAAATAGCAGTCATCTGACTCACCAACCAGATTATAAGTAATAAAACGCTCAGAGTTTTGGGCATATTCTAGCAGTAGCTTATGATTCTCTACACTATTAAGTCCCCAAGTGAGTATTAAGGAGATAGTTATCAATAAAGACTTCATACTATTCTCTATTTTTGGAGGACTATTTTTTTAGTAGCTACTTTGTTGCCAACTTTAACTTTGCAAAAGTAAATCCCGCTACTAACTTCTTTATTACTTTCATCATAGCCATTCCAAGTAACTTTATTTTTTCCTGCATTTACTTTAACACCTATAACTCTTTTCACTAATCTACCCCTAATGTTGTAGATAGCAACTTCGGCCTTTTCTTCCTGTGGATTATCAAATTCAATAGTCGTAATTGGATTGAATGGGTTAGGAAAAGCAGTAATATTCAATGAAGTGGTAAAGGTTTCAGCATTTTCGTTACTCACCGGAGAGCTAGTAAGATCTAAACTTGGCCTGTAAGCAAGATTTGAATGTTCTTTGGAATAGAATTTACTGAATTTTTGATTCTCTTCAGCTATCATTACCAGTCCGTGGAATCCCATCTCTGCATCAATTACTTCCTGCATAATACTTGTAACATCTAAGGTGAATTGCTGGATACTTGACCCGGGAGTGCCTGATAAATGGAATTGAGCATAGATATTTTCATTATAACTTAAGTGTAGATGAATATTACAATTAGACTCATCCCAAGCTTGAGTTATAGGATACACTTTGACCAAAGTACTTCCTGTTGATGGACAGCTAAAAAACCTGGTTAAGTTTAACTCAGCCCCTTGAAAATTATCATTTAGATATTCACTAATCTCAAAATCAATATTGATTCTCTGGAAGTTTCCTGCAGGAATAAAGTTAGCAGTCCATAACTCCGTAATCACATTAGCTGTTCCGGGATGCTCTACATCCGTGTAATTATCACTACTAGGATAAAGGATTATATTCTCAGCAGATAATAGGAAAGAAAATAATAATAGAAAAATTGAAAAAATATTTCTCATTTTAAGCTCCTAAATACTTACTTGAATTCTGGCAGTAAAAGTGGCAGGTTCATCTAATTTATCAGACGGTATTGACATTGGGTCAGTATAATTAAATTTTAGCTTGGTATGAGCATCCAGAGATATTACTAAACCTAAATCAAGATAATCATACTCTTTACCTGCATTTGATTCAGCTGCTTTATCCCAAAATGAATATCTGGCATAAGGCTGGAGATACTCGATTCGGTTAAAGAAATTTGTGTTAATTCTATAACTTCCCAAGATATAATAGGCATCATTTTCTGTATCTTTTGTTTGAAATCCCTTACCTGTGTAATATTCTGCTGTGATATTGAAATCATGAAAATCATACTTCAAACCACCAATTGCTCGATAGCCATCTTTACTCTTCATTCCTCCATCTAAGTAATATTTTTTCTCAACTAGGTTATAGACACCGGTTACAGCTAAACCTGATATAGGGGTATTTATAATTGTTCCGAAATTATAATCTTTTTCCCCATCCAAACTAGTATCACCATTCATAAAAGCTGTCTCAAACTCAATATCTGCGTTATAAGGAAGATTATATTGGAAATTAGCTACAAAGCCTGTCGGATGGCAATTAGTCATGCTTAAGGAGAAAACAGGTCTTTCCATGGGGATTCTGGCTAAGCACTCAGTAGTCCCCGCAAAGCCTCTGAGAACATGTCCCTGTTTAATCCCTAAAGAAATATTTTCG
Organism: Candidatus Cloacimonadota bacterium; assembly: GCA_016838885.1. GTDB lineage: Bacteria > Cloacimonadota > Cloacimonadia > Cloacimonadales > JAFGVF01 > JAEKNW01. Next base: position 866 of record JAEKNW010000255.1, on the reverse strand, counting down.
TTTAAGTGATAATCAATCTCAGCCTCAAGAAGCTGTAATCCTGTTCCTCCACCAACACATGAGCAAATTCCTGTCTCAATCGCATAATCTACATTTTCACCTACTCTACCATTGACAGTAATGGCGGCTTTTCTCACTTGAAAACGATTTGAGGTATTGTAGGACCCGATATTAGCTCCTTCTCCCCTATAAGTGTTTAGATCTAACATTATTCCCGCATGCACCTGGGGCATTTCCACTTGGGCATTAACAGCAGCAAAACAAGAAATAAGAGTAAGTAATAAAACTAACTTTTTCATAATAACTCCTTTATTAGTTATCCCTAACTAACAATTTTTAATATTTGTGTCCTTGTTAGCTGTTCCTAACTTTTTGTCAAATACTTTTTTTGTTTTTTTAAATTTTTCTCGATAAATTGGGGTTTTATTGATGTTTTGATGATATGTTTTGTTAGGCTACGCTAATTATTAATTGGAGGATTTTATATAACTTGGTAGTTATTTTTTTTATTTATCAATCGGTTGGGAAATAAATCTAGGAGTAGTGGATTAAAAAGCTTCATAAAATCATCATAACTCCAGAGGAGCGAAACCTTTGTAGATAACTAAGCTATCCCTCTCCTACTAGCTGAAGCGAGGGGATATGGACTGGGGGCATCTTGCCGCCAGATTCTACAGGCTTTCCAAGCCTGTTGTGGAAGCGGGACGCTTCCACCTGGAGTTTGGACATTTCAAGTAGTTTTTAATTTTTTTCTTGACATACTTACAAAAACAAATTAGTTATGAATCAAAATAATTGTTAGGAGTATATCATGGAAACAGAAGATATCAAAAAAGCCCTATTAGAAGTGGAAGAACTGAAATTAA
>JAEKNW010000254.1 GCA_016838885.1 Candidatus Cloacimonadota bacterium | reverse complement strand
CTCCCGAATATATATATTATATGCGTTCGAATTCTGTAAGTTATTTTGCTAAAAGAATCTGCACTCTTCTCTAAAGCTCTACTGCACCATTCGGGTTTATCAGAGTAAGTTAGTCTGAGTGAGAGCCCAAAACAAAAAAGGGAACTGAATTTCAGTCCCCTCAATATTATTAATAAATATTATATCTTATTTTTGAATTAATCTCATATAGAGAGTTTTACCATTAATATCATACTCTTCCATATCTTCTGCTTTATCTACTCTGAGGAAGTTATCCGTAAGTGTATCTGAAGCAATGAAGTCTGCAAAAGTAGTAAATACTTGAGCCAGTTCTTCATCAGCATAATAGATAACATCAATTCGATCCATGATATCAAAATTATTCTCTTTACGGGTAAATTGAATTTTATTATTTATCTCACGGGCATAGCCTTCTTTTATCAGTTCAGGAGTGAGCTTTGTGTCTAAAGCAACCCACATATCCTTCTGTGATTCAAAGGTATATCCTTCTCTTTGTTGAATAGAGATAGCCACATCTTCTTCAGTGATGTTATAAGTATTGTCATTAACAACTAAGTTATAACTTTCGTCATTATTGAAAGCAGTGATAATCTCTGAAACATCTGCTTGAGTGAGAGCCTGAGCAATAAGTTTCATATCTTTACCAAACTTAGGTCCCATCACTTTGAAATTTGGTTTCATATCATAATGCACAAAATCATCATCACGAGAGATATACTTAATCTCTTTGATATTAATCTCTTCAACCAACAAATCAGTCATTCTTTCTACCACAGCTTGGGTGGAAGCAGGAACATAGATAGTTTGAAGAGTCTGTCTAACTTTGATTTGACAGGTGTTTCGCGCAGAACGGCCTAGGCCAACCAGAGTAATAATAGTCTGCATTTCAGCTTCTAATTTTTCATCAATTACTGAGTCATTACATACCGGATATCTTTCTAAATGAACAGATTCTTTGCCTGTTAGGTTAGTATAAATATCTTCAGCCATATAAGGAGCAAAAGGAGCAATCAGCTTAGCAACTGTTTCTAACACAAAGTTCAGAGTTGCATAGGCATCCTTTTTATCTTGAGTAAGCTCAAAAGACCAGAATCTGCGTCTAGAACGTCTTACATACCAGTTAGATACTTCATCAAGCACGAATTCTTGAATAGCTCTTACACTTTTTGTGAAGTCGTAGTTATCATTATATTCAGTAACATCTTTGATTAAGGTGTTTGTTCTTGAGATTATCCATCTGTCTATTTCGGCTGTCTTAACTTGCTTAAATTCTTGTTCTGAAGCATTGAACTTATCTATATTTGCATAAGTTGTATAGAAAGAATAGACATTCTTGAGGGTACCCATGAATTTGCCTAAGATTTCAGCAACACCTTTTTCATTGAATTTAGTTGGAACCCAAGGAGGGCTTACATAGAGTAAGTACCAACGAATAACGTCAGCACCGTAGAGATCCATTAACTCGAAGGGGTCAGCTGTATTCCCTTTTGATTTACTCATTTTGATACCATTAGCATCAAGAATTAGATCATTTACCAAGACATTCTTGTAAGGAGCTTTTCCTTTTAGAATAGTAGAAATTGCTAACAGAGAGTAGAACCAACCACGGGTCTGGTCTATTCCTTCAGAGATAAAGTCAGCAGGGAATAACTCACCATCGAATCTATCTTTGTTTTCAAAAGGATAGTGCCATTGAGCGAAAGGCATTGCTCCTGAATCAAACCAGCAGTCTATAACTTCAGGTGTTCTCTTCATATCTTGTCCACAAGAACATTTAAGATAAACATCATCCACATAAGGTCTGTGAAGCTCAATATCTTCAGGGATAGAAGAACCATCTTGATAATATCCTCTATTTCTGAGTTCTTCAATTGACCCAACAGAATCTAATTTTCCACACTCTTGGCATACCCAGACGTTGAGAGGAGTTCCCCAAAATCTATCGCGAGATAAAGCCCAGTCTATGTTGTTCTTAAGCCATTCACCGAATCTTTTTTCACCCACAAAGGAGGGATACCAGTTAACAGTATCGTTATTTTTCATCAGCTCATCTCTAAACTGGGAAGTTCTGATAAACCAGCTTTCCCTGCCGTAATAGATGAGAGGAGAAGAACATCTCCAACAGTGGGGATAGCTATGATTAATTTGCTCTCTTCGATAGAGAACATTTCTTTCTTTCATATCTTTGATTATACCCTTGTCTGCTTCTTTGACAAAGATACCTTGCCACGGTTCAACTGCTTCAATAAATTTACCTTCTCCATCTACTAGATTGATGAAAGGTAGTCTGTATTTCATCCCGATATTATAGTCATCAGCACCAAAAGCAGGAGCTGTATGAACTACACCGGTACCGTCATCCATTGTAACATAATCTGCTATTCCGATGTACCAGCCATCTTCTTCTACATCCATAAAGTCATAAAGTCTTTCATATCTCTTATGCTCTAAGTCTTGACCTTTAAACTCTTCTACAATGGTGTATTCTTCAGATATTACAGAGAGTCTGGCTTTAGCTAAGATGAGAAACTCATTGATTTCTTCTAACTTGATTCTAACATAAGTTTCGGATGGATTTACTACTAAAGCCACATTAGAGAGAAGAGTCCAAGGAGTAGTTGTCCAAGCTAGGAAGTAAGTGTTATCCAGATCTTTTGCTTTGAATTTAACAAAGACAGAAGGGTCATTGACATCTTTATAGCCTTGAGCAACCTCGTGAGAGGAGAGAGGGGTACCGCATTTAGGGCAGTAAGGAATAATCTTATGTCCTTTGTAGAGTAAATCTCTTTTAAAGAAATCATTTAAGATCCACCATACAGTCTCGATATAATTATTATCAAGGGTGATGTAAGGGTTATCCATATCGACCCAGTAGCCCATCTGTTCGGTCATTTTACGCCATAAACCTTCGTAAGTGAAGACTGATTCTCTACACTTCTTATTGAATGGTTCTAAGCCGTATTTTTCTATTTCAGGCTTACCGTCTAAACCTAAGCTTTTCTCTACTTCAATCTCAACAGGTAAACCGTGAGTGTCCCAACCTGCTTTTCTTTTGACTTGAAAGCCTTGCATTGTCTTATAACGGCAGACAGAATCTTTTAAAGTTCTTGCCATTACATGATGAATTCCCGGCTTACCATTGGCAGTGGGAGGTCCTTCAAAGAAGACAAATTGTTGGGAACCTTCTCGATTATCTATACTTTTATTGTGAGTATTATTTTCCTGCCAATATTTCCTGACTCTCTCTTCTAGTAGAGCAGGAGATTCTTTTAAATCTATACTTTTATACATTTATTATCCTTTATTCACAATTAAGATTATTACTTGCTATTTTTCTTCAGAAGCTTCTTCCTCTTCAGTATTTTCATCTTCTTCCTCGAAAAATTCACTGTAGTGTTCTTTCAAATCTTCATTTTCCAGAACATATTTTTTCCACTCTTCAGTAGCTTTTTCTGCATCAACACATTTATGGCAAAGAACTACCATATTTTGTTGATTTACACCAATATAACCCCTATCATAACACACTTTACAGCTTTTTTTCTTGCGTGCTGATAGGACTATCTCCTTAGCTTTTTCTAAATGTTTGTCATCCAATCTATACATTGTATTTTCCTCTTTTTGGATTAAAGTTTTATTTTAGTTCAATTTATTTTTGGGGTCAAATTTAGGCAATAAATTTTTTGGAAATAGGATAGACTTAGAACAAATCTCTCAACTATCTAACTACATCCACTTTTCAGTTTTAACCCGAATGGTGCAGTAGAGCTTTCGAGAAAAGTGCAGATTCTTATAGCAAAATAACTTACAGAATTTGAAGGCATATAATATATATATTCCTGAGAATTATGGAAGTTACTTTTGCAAAAGAATATAGTGCTATTCTCAAAGA
>JAEKNW010000253.1 GCA_016838885.1 Candidatus Cloacimonadota bacterium | reverse complement strand
AATTTTCATGAATATATATATTATATGCCTTCAAATTCTGTAACTTATTTTGCTAGAAGAATCTGCACTCTTCCCTAAAATTCTACTGCATCATTCGGGATTAAGTAAAGGAGTATCTATGCAAAATATTAAACCAAGAATAGTATTAAGTAAATGTGTTAACTATGAAGCATGTCGTTATAATGGGCTTATGGTAAATTCTCCCATTGTGGAAAAGCTCAAGGAATATGTTGAATTTATTACAGTCTGCCCAGAAGTTGAGATAGGCTTACCTATTCCCCGGGAATCAATTCGGTTAATGAAAGATGGTGATGAGGTAAGGTTAGTCAAATCCATGAGTGGTGAGGACTTTACAGAAAAGATGGTTTCTTTTTCTAGAAAGTTTGTTGGTGATTTAACAGATATTGATGGATTCATTCTTAAGAGTCGTTCTCCTTCCTGTGGAATGAAAGATGTTAAGTTATATTCAGGAATCGGCAAAATACCTGCTATAAGTACTAAAAGTGTTGGACTATTCGCCCAAGAAGTAATAAACAGTTACGGACATCTGGGTATTGAAGATGAAGGTAGGCTGACAAATTTACAACTGAGAGAGCATTTTTTAACCAAAATCTACACTTTAGCAGAATTTAGACATTTACCTCGAACTATGAAAGATTTAGTTGATTTTCATGCTTCCAATAAGTATCTCTTTATGGCTTATAATCAAGCTAAGTTAAAGGAAGCTGGTAAGATAGTGGCTAATCATGAAAAACTGACTGTAGCTCAAGTCTTTGCCCAATATCAAGCAAAGCTCTATCAGATTTTCCAGAAGGGTGCAAATATTACCACAAATATCAATGTCTTGATGCATATCTTTGGTTACTTCTCTAAAGAACTAAATAGCGATGAGAAGGCTCATTTTTTAGAACAATTAGATCTCTTCAGACAGAAGAAGATACCCTTGATTGTTGTTGTTACTGTCCTTAACTCTTGGTTAATGAGGTTCAAACAACCATACTTAGCAAAACAACGATATTTCAATCCTTTCCCTAAAGAACTGATGTCTATAAGTGATTCCGGCAAGTAGCAACTATTCAAGACATGCAAGCACTGTCAGAAAAAAAACATAAAAACATATTACAATAAAATATATAAGTAATGATAAAATTCTTTTTTAATAATAATCATTGACATATATTTTAGTGTTTTGTGTTTTTGTTTTTATACATTAATATTTAGGAAAAAGGAGTAAATAATGGGATTTATACCAATGCCACAAAATGAACCTATTCTTTCTTATGCCCCAGGCAGCCCGGAAAGAAAGGCATTACAAGCAGAATTGGAAAGAATGTCTAATGAAACAATCGAAATACCTTTAATTATAGGTGGGAAAGAAGTTAAAACAGGTAAAATGGCTAAAGCTGTTGAACCACACAATCATAAACATGTATTAGCTAATTTTCACCAAGCTACTGAAAAAGAAGTTAATATGGCTATTGATGCAGCTCTTGCTGCACGTAAAGAATGGGCAGCCACACCTTATCTAGCTCGTGCTGCTGTATTCTTAAAGGCTGCAGAGTTAATAGCTGGCAAGTATAGAGCTAGAGTTAATGCTGCTACTATGCTTAATCAATCAAAAAATGCTTTCCAGTCAGAAATAGATTCTGTCTGTGAGTTAGTCGATTTCTTCAGATTTAATGCTAAATTCATGGAAGAAATCTATGAAGGACAGAAACTTACTTCTCCTGCAGGAACTTGGAATCAACTGGAATACCGTGGTTTAGAAGGTTTTGTTTTCGCTATTTCACCTTTCAACTTTACAGCAATTGGTGGTAACTTACCAACCTCGCCTGCTATGATGGGTTGTGTATCAGTTTGGAAGCCAGCTTCAACTTCTGTATTCTCAAACTACATTATTATGAAAATTCTTCAAGAAGCAGGTTTACCAGATGGTGTAATTAACTTCATCCCAGGCCGTGGTGCTGATGTGGGTGATTCTGTGATTTTGCATCCTGAACTCAGTGGTGTACATTTCACAGGTTCAACAGGTGTTTTCCAAAATATCTGGAAAACTATTGGTAATAATATCCATAACTATAAAACTTATCCAAGAATCGTAGGTGAAACTGGTGGAAAAGACTTCATCGTAGCTCATAAATCTGCTGATGTCGATGCTTTAGTAACTGCCTCAATTAGAGGAGCGTTCGAATATCAAGGACAAAAATGTTCTGCTCTTTCAAGAATCTATATCCCAGCTTCATTGTATGATGAATGGATAGAAAAATGTAAAAGAGACATCTCAACTATCAAAATGGGTAGTGTAACCGATTTCTCTAACTTCATTAATGCCGTTATTGACGAAAAAGCTTTCAATAAGATTTCTCAAGAATACATTGAATTTGCTAAAAATGCTGATGATGCTGAAGTTGTTGCCGGTGGTGAATATGATAAATCAGAAGGTTACTTCATTCAACCTACTATTATCAAAACTACTAACCCTCATTTCAAATCAATGGAAGAAGAAATTTTTGGACCTGTGCTCACAGCTTATGTCTATGAAGATGATAAATATGAAGAAGTCTTAGATCTTTGCGATAAGACCTCTGTTTATGCTTTAACAGGCGCTCTTTGGGCTCAAGACAGATATGCACTGGAACTTGGTAAAAAAGCTTTAGTTCATGCCGCAGGAAACTTCTATATCAATGATAAACCAACTGGTGCTGTTGTTGGACAACAACCTTTTGGTGGCTCACGTGCATCAGGTACTAACGATAAAGCCGGTTCTCTTTGGAATCTGATTCGTTGGACTGCAGTTAGAACTATCAAAGAAACCTTCAACCCACCTACAGATTATAGATATCCTTTCTTAGGATAATTAATATGAGGCTGAGTTAAACTTTAACTCAGCCTTTTTTCTTTCATTCCCTCACCCTTCATTAGTATATAGGGTCCACTTTTTCAAATTTGTCCCGGTTTTTGAAAAATAAAAAAAAATAATAACGTTACGATATTTACAAAATATTTATATAATGCTATAAGATAAAATGATAGAACTATGATAAAAAATTAATGCAATAGAACCCGAATGCAGTGGCAAAATATCCTTTGCCTAAAAGAATCTGCACTCTTCGCCTGTGATACGTAGCTTTAGCGAAGTATTACTAAAGCTCTACTGCACCATTCGGGTTAAACAAATAAACAAATCAACGATTCAACAATTATCCATTATATATTATGAATTATGCATTAGAAGAATATATGTCGCCCCTGTAGGGCTTATCTTTGGTTGGGAACTCGGTACAGTGTCTTCGAACACTGCCTATTATATGGCATACCTTGGGGATTTTTAAGAATTTCCAAGCTTTTCAAAGCTTGGTGAAATCTGGCAACAAGTGGTATGGAGTGGAAGCACCCCTGCTTCCACAACAGGCTTGGAAAGCCTGTAGAATCTGGCGCCAAGGGTGGCCCCGGTCCATATCCCCTCGCTTCAGCTAGCATGTGATTGATAGTTGGTATACATTCTGGCGACAGGTGGTATGGAGTGGAAGCACCCCTGCTTCCACAACAGGCTTGGAAAGCCTGTAGAATCTGGCGCCAAGGGTGGCTCCGGTCCATATCCCCTCGCTTCAGCTAGCATGTGATTGATAGTTGGGATACATTCTGGCGACAGGTGGTATGGAGTGGAAGCACCCCTGCTTCCACAACAGGCTTGGAAAGCCTGTAGAATCTGGCGCCAAGGGTGGCTCCTGTCCATATCCCCTCGCTTCAGCTAGCATGTGATTGATAGCTGGGATACATTCTGGCGACAGGAGGTATGGAGTGGAAGCACCCCTGCTTGAATATTATTCTTGAAATGAGCCATGAGTCTCATAATGTTGAGCCATTAGAATCATAAAATAGAGCCACCCAATCTCATAATATTGAGCCACCTT
>JAEKNW010000252.1 GCA_016838885.1 Candidatus Cloacimonadota bacterium | reverse complement strand
CTTTCATATTGTCTCCTAGAATTTCATTTATTTCTATCTAGGAAACTGTACCAGATTAAACTTCCAAATCTGTACCATTTTAAACTTCTATTGACACTTAAGCTCCAGAGGAGCGGCATCTTTCACTGGGAGCGCCAGCATCCTGCTGGCAAACTTGGAGCTCCACAAGGAGCTTCAAGTGAAGATGCCGACAGGATGTCGGCGCTCCCAGTGAAAGATGCCGCTCCTCTGGAGCTTAGGGATGATTTATTGCGAGAGTTGAACTCTTAAAATCCCGAAGGAATGCCATATAATAGGCAGTGTTCGCAAGACACTGTACCGAGGCCCCAACCATAGATGAGCCCTACAGGGGCGACATATTTTCTTCTAATGCATCATTCATAATTTATAATGGAGAATGGAATGTTTAGATAATTTTGGAACCATATAATTCCTGTTTAACCCGAATGGTGCAGTAGAGCTTTAGTAATACTTCGCTAAAGCTACGTATCACAGGTGAAGAATGCAGATTCTTTTAGCAAAATCCCCTTCTTTGAGGGGGACACAGGGGGTGCATCCATAAAAGGCATATAATATATATATTCCTGAGAATTATGGAAGTTACTTTTGCAAAAGAATATAGTGCTATTCTAAAAGATCTATTGCATTATTTGGGTTTAATTCCAACAAACAAAAAGGAAGCTCCTAGGAGCTTCCTAAAGTTATTACTCAAATGATCGATTATAACTTGTAAGAAATACCAAAATGAAGCACATTTTCTGATAGTGAGCTTGTGCTATAATCATATTCATTAGCTATTTTACTTTCATTTACCTCAAGTTCTTTATTTAGGTTCAATTCATAGGCCATGTCTAGTGATAACCTTTGATTAATATTTACTCCCAAACCCATAGTGATATGATTTTCTACCACAGCAGGGAAGATTGGGATTACTGTTTCTTCAGGAACAGGATTATTACCAAAGTTGTATCCGGCTCTAATATCAAACATTGGGTTGATAGCATATTCAGCACCTAAAGCAATTACAAACTGATCTTCCCAATCCATTGGCATGGCAAATTCTAAATCTTCTGAACCCATCATTGTGTTAATATTTTGATTATTTCCATTATTAAACTTCATTTTAAATTCTTCCATCGATGCTTTCCAGCCTATCCATTTGAAATCAGCACCTAAAAGCAATTGAGAATTAGCTTTATAGGCAAAACCAATGCCCACTTCTTGAGGCCATGATATTTCAATTTCAGCATCATACTCTGCAATCATACCTAAAGACATATCTATTCCCATATCACTGAGATTTTGATTTACTCCCTCTTGGGCGGTTGCAAGATCTGGAGCACCTTGTTGCATTGCTCCACCTACCATGCGTTCATAAGCTTGGCCAAACTGAGCAGTCATATCCATTGAAGCATCACCTTCTAAAGTCAGAGTTGATTTTGAACTATAAGAGAAACCTAAAGTAAAACTCTCGTTAAGCCGATAGGAAGCCCCGACTCTTGCCCCAATTCCCATAGCTGTGGCACCATCTCCCATATCAGCATAAGCTGTTATCTCTTGGTATCCTAATCCACCTTGGTCCATATGGGCTCCAAACATATCACCAAAAGTCATCCCGGTTTGAGAGTTAACCACTCCCACCATTTCAGAAGGTAGAATAGAATAAGGCATTTTCATTTCCATCATTGCATAACCAAAGCTGGGAGATATGCCTAAGGAAAAATGTGGATTAATCTGATAAGCTAAAGTAGGCATAATTTTGAAATAAGCTATCATAGAATGATATTCTAAATCACCAATATAAGGATCATCTGGAGTCATTGGATCCATATCATATTGTCTGAAGACATCATGTTTAACATCTTTATAAGTAGCCCCCATTCCCCCTTGAGAATAGACGCCTAAACCAAAAGTAAAGGAGTTATTAGCACCATGAACATAAGAGAAATTTGGTAGAGGGAAGATTTGACTCTCACCTTCAACATCATTTATGGAGTTTTCAAAATTTACTTTTGGGATTAACAAGCCTAAATTTATATCCAATTGTTTATTTTTAAAGAAGGCGATTGCTGCGGGATTTGTATTTACTGAATTTGCATCATCCAATAAGCCTAAACTAAATCCACCCATAGCTGATGATCTGGGTCCATAGCCTATCATATTCATTCCATTTGTAGAAAATAACATACTTGCTGTAAGGACAATAAGTATAATCATTACGTTTCTTTTCATTTGTTCCTCCCGAAACAGATATTTTATTTTTTTTAAAAGATTATATTTATTATAAAGATATTCTAGTTAAAGACAACTATTATATAAAATAAACAGATAAAACTCCTTGACATCCTCCGGCAAGTACAATTAAATGTACTTACTGGAGGAAATGATGATTATAACTCATACTGATTTACTAGATAAGCTTAGGGATTTTGCATCTCCTAAGGCTAAGATTACCAGATTACTAGAGAGTGAGGAGTTGATCCAACTTAGACGAGGATTATATTTAGATAGTAAGCACGAGGGGTATTCTCTGTTTGAAATTGCTAACACCCTTTATGGTCCATCTTATGTATCCTTTGAGAGTGCATTATCCTTTTATGGCTTTATTCCAGAAAAAGTACAAATTGTTATGAGTGCTTCTTTTAAGAAGAATAAGACAAAAACTTATGCTACTAAGATTGCCAACTTTCATTATTACCATGTTCCTGATTTAGTTTTTCCTTGGGGAGTTGATAAGGTTACTGAGGGAGACCACTCTTTCCTTATTGCTATTCCTGAGAAAGCTCTGCTTGACACACTCTATAGAATATCAAAGTATGATAATGATTTAGAAGAACTTCTCTATTCTGATTTACGTTTAGATAAAAAATTGCTAAAGACTTTGGATTTGGAGATAATAAAGCAAATTGCTCCAGATTACACTAGAAACATTTGCCAAGATTTTGCCAGATGGTTAGAAAAGGAGGCTTTGGGATGATGAATCCGGTTCAAAGAATGTTGGAAAAGTATAATACTAAGACTATAGAAGATAAGAAAAATGCTTTGAAAGAAATAATACAAGAGATTGCTTTGTTAGGACTTTTCCGGGGTAACTTCTATACTAAAGCTGCCTTCTATGGAGGAACAGCTTTAAGAATATTTTATGGTTTAGATAGATTCTCTGAAGATTTAGATTTCTCTTTATATGAGGCAGATAGTAATTTTGATTTGAACAAATACCTGAAGTTTGTAGAAACAGAATTAAGCTCCTATGGTTTTGAAATGAAAGCTGAAGAAAAAAATAAAGCTAATAGTAGTGATGTAATGTCTGCCTTTATCAAGGGAAATACTGTGGTAAATCTGCTAAAAATAACCCCAGATAAATTTAACAGACTGCCCATAAATCATAATGAACAGCTGAAAATCAAGTTAGAAGTAGATATAAATCCTCCTCAATTTAGCGAGTATGAGGTTAAATACCTGCTCAATCCTATTCCTTTTTCAGTGAAGCTCTTTTCTGAATCATCACTTTTTGCCGGGAAATTACATGCTTTACTTTGTAGAGCTTGGCAAACAAGAATTAAAGGCAGAGATTTATATGATTTCCTTTGGTACCTGTCAAAAACATCACCTCTTAATTTAAAACATCTTGAAGCACGAATGAAGCAGTCTGGTCATTTGACGCAAGATTCTACCCTATCAAATCAAGTTTTACTTGAAATGTTGAAAGAGAAATTTCATAATATAGATTATGAGCAAGCTAAACAAGATGTTCTCCCCTTTATCAAAGATAGTGAGAAGTTGCAACTGTGGTCAGAAGATTTCTTTGTTAATATCACAGAAGCATATTTAACCCGAATGATGCAGTAGAGCTTTAGAGAAGAGTGCAGATTCTTTTAGCAAAATAACTTACAGAATTTGAAGGCATATAATATATATATTCCTGAAAA
>JAEKNW010000251.1 GCA_016838885.1 Candidatus Cloacimonadota bacterium | reverse complement strand
GTTATAGAATGAAAGGGAAAATATAACTAATAATGAGTTACAATAGTGTACCAGATTAAACTTCCAAATCTGTACCATTTTAAACTTCTATTGACATGCTTCCACAACAGGCTTTAAAAAGCCTGTAAAATCTGGCGCCAAGGGTGGCCCCAGTCCATAAGAAGCGTCCCGCTTCCACAGCCAAGCTTTAAAAAGCTTGGTAAATCTGGCGGCAAGATGCCCCCAGTCCATATCCCTTGGCTTCAGCCTGCAGATTACTCTCTAATCATCTAACAAGTTGTTTAAATCTTTCTTGTTGGGAGAAGAGGTTTTTAGGGAAGGAGTTTTTCTTAAGGAATTGGGAAGCCCATATCTTACGTTGTGAGATAATCTCAGGGCGATAGTGTTGGTTATTGGATTTAACAGAGTATTTTTCGATTTTATCTAACAGGCTGAGGAGTCCCAAGGGGTTATATCCTGCTCGGGCGGCGATAATCATCCCGACTTGATCTGCTTCCTCTTCGTACTTGTCTAATCTTCCTTCAATGAGAGTTTCGTAGATTTGGAAGGCGTCATTTTCTAATTCTTCTTCAATAGCTTTAGCGTCTTGATCTTCTTTGGGGATTTCCCTATCTAATTCGCTAAATCTGTCATCTGCAGTGATATGATTTTTTCTTTTGATAATCTCTTTCATCCCGTGGTTATAGGCGACATGCGTAATTTCGTGGGCGAGCACAAGAGCTAAGTCAGCTTCATTTTCACAGAGTTTTAGCATTCCTTGGGAGATGAAGATAATTCCTCCGGGAGTAGCATAGGCATTGGGATTAGGCATATTTAGCAGGAAGAACTTGAAATTTATTTCTGTTAAATCGAAGGCTTCCACAAGCTGTAGCCCCACATAATTTATATAGTTTTGCAAGTCTCTATCTTGGGACAGTCCTTCTTCTGCAATGACAGAGGCGATTGCCAGTCCTAACCCGGATTCAGCTTCAGTAAAGAATTCTTCTTTAGCTTGATCAGGTAATTTGACTTTTTTCAGGTTTTTTCTAAGAGAGAAGCCTTTGTAGGTAGCTTTCTTGAATCTTTTATACTCTTTGGGGTTAATATTATAGCTGAGGGCAGTCTCCACAAAGCTTGAGTTACCCTTGAATGTTTTACTGAATCTATCTGCGAATCCTTTCACTCCAGCTGAAACGCTATGGCGGTTAGCTCTTGTGGAGGTGGTTTGAGAAGCCATAGAAGAAAAGATATCTTTTTTTGGAGGTAAGTCTTGAGTAGAAATAATAGAGATATATCCTTCTGAATTTTTAGATTTAACTTTTAGCCATTGTCCATAGTCATCGTCTTCAGATGGGAGTTTTTCAACTTGGTCTCCGGTGGAGAGGGTATTTATTATTTCATACCAAGCCCCAGGTCCTTGGCGTAAGAGGGTATTATCTCTCTTTACAAGAATCATTTCAGCCATTAATGGCACAGCTAATAAAACAAATATACATATAACAATAATTTTTTTCATGCTTTCTCCTATTTGACAGTCAGTGTGAAAATCCCATCCCAATTTTCGGGTGGATTTTTTATGAGGAAAGAACACCTTTCCGCCATTAAGAAGGAAGGGTAGTCTTGATAATCACAGGTGAAAAGGCTATTAAAAATAACTTCAGCTTCTGGAAAATGGCCTTTTTGGTATAATCTCAAGGCCTTTTCATAATTATTTATGAGAAAAGTGATTCTTTCGTTACTCTCTTCTTTTGAGCAAATTAACTCATATATTCGAGTAGCTTCTTCTTTTCCTTTTACTTTTAACTGATCTAATTCGCGACAGGTATAATTTTCTTTAACTTGTTCCCAGGTGGTTTGACCAATGATGATGGAGGTCTTGAAGAGTTTATTTACTCCTTCCAATCTGGCTGAAAGGTTAACAGCATCACCAATGGCTGTATAATCTGTTCTTTGGGATGAGCCTATATTCCCTATAACTATTGTCCCGGTATTTATGCCAATTCTGGTTTTTTTATTAAAGTGACTATTCACATCATCGTCAGCTAAGGAATCAGAAAAGCGTTTATGTTCTAAAGCAACTTTACAGGCTAAATTAGCATGATCGATTCGGACTAAAGGTGATCCAAACAGGGCCATTAAGCCATCTCCTGTGAACTTATCCAACATACCATGGTTGGAGAGAATAATCTCAGTGAATTTTTCAAAATAGTTATTTAACTCAGTAACTAAATTCTTGGGTTCCATATTCTCAGAATAGTTAGTGAAATCATAAATGTCAGAGAACAAGACACTTGCTTCAACTTCTTTCCCTCCTAATTCAAAATCTGCAGAACTATTTATCAAGATATCAACCAAGTCAGGGTGGATATAACGAGAAAAGATTCTTTTTAACTCTAACTTCTCTCTTCCCACTGACAAATAGTTGATTAACAACATGATAATATATGTAGTCAAGATTGTTAGAATGAAAATAAACCAGGGTAAATAAATCCTCTTATGAATCCAAAGAAAATAAATTACTAAATGCATGATTAGGATTATTATCCCCAATTCAAGATGGGCATATAGGGTTCTTTGATAGTTAAAACTGAGGATAATTAGTAAGACTAAAATCATTATTATCAAGATGATAAAAAAGTCAGATACTACCTGAACAAAGTCAGAATTTGTAAGATTACTCAATATTGTTGCCCAGATTTCCATACCGGGAGTTATCTTACTGACAGGAGTGGTCTTGAGGTCTAACAAACCGGGAGCTGTTGCCCCGATAATGATAGTTTTATCTTTAAAGAATGATGTCTCTATCGTAGCTTGGGTCTGATATTTATTGGCTACTGCACTTTGGGCTAAAGCACTAAAAGGAATATAATTAAAGACCCCATTTACATCTCCCTTACCATACCAATTTATCAGGTAATTATAATCTGATAACAAGGGAATTTGTTCCTTGATAGTTCTTAAATAACCTTGTTCATAAATTAAATCTCTATTGTCTTGCCTGCTTAACCAAGCAATTAAGCTTATTTGAGGATAATATTTTCCATTTATTTGCGTGATTAAGGGAACTTTTCTAACTACTCCATCAGTATCAGGAATAACATTAATTAAACCAACCCCTAAAGCCTTCTTGCTGAATAGTTCGATAGGAAGAGAGAGAGCCTTGTAAGGAGTGGGGTAGTCATTAGGAAGATTTCCCACCTTAATTTCTTTAATATGATTTACTTTCTTTATTTCTCGGGTATCCCCAAGTGCTTGAGCTGATAAGATAACCTTCCTATTGTTTTGAATACTCTGAGCAAAAGAGAGGTCGCTTTGCTGAGAATCTAAATCACCCCTGTTATAATCGGCTTCATTGAACTGAATATCAAAGATAATTTGCTTAGCACCACATTGTGTTAAATAATTTGTAATTAAAGCATAAAACTCACGAGGCCAAGGCCAAAAAGTACCATTTTGATTGGCAAATTCTAAGCTTTGATCATCAATGGCTACTAGAACTATATTTGTATCAGCTTTCTCTTCAATTGTGAAATTTTTAAACCGAAAATCAAGTGAAGTATTCTCTACTTGTTGAAATATAGAAACTTTGTAAAAAAGTATCATTAACAGGCTTATTATCAGCCATATAATCAATATTGAAACTGGCGATTTAAAATTTACACTTTTCATTTTTATCATTTTTTAACTCTCAAATGTTATATAGACAATTTAAAAATTTAAAATAATAATGTCAAGAGAGATTTGAATGAAAATATCCCGAAGGGATAAAAATAGGAGCTGGTAAGATCTAAAAAAAAATGTAATTTACACAAGCAAGCTTCAGGAATCCCTTGTTAAGGACAGGTAAATCGTGGATTGGATTAGGGTTAAACCCAAATAATGCAGTAGATCTTTGAGAATAGCACTATATTCTTTTGCAAAAGTAACTTCCATAATTCTCCCGAATATATATATTATATGCGTCCGAA
>JAEKNW010000250.1 GCA_016838885.1 Candidatus Cloacimonadota bacterium | reverse complement strand
AAGATATTTAGTTCTCTTGCTTGTTCTTCCATGCTTAGCTTATCCAAGGATTGCAGAATCTCAATCCAGCCTTTATAGCCTAAGCGTCTCTTAATTTCTGAATCAGGGTTTGGTTGGTCTATAATCCCATCTGAGTAGAGATAGATTTTAGTATCAGCTTGGTAGGCAAAAGACTCTTCTGTGAAGTTAATATTGGTATAGAGTTTTAATCCTCCGACATTATACTTATCGCCTTTGATTATCTGTAATTCTTGGTCAGGTGCTTGAAGAATTATGTTAAGTCCGGCTCCACAAAAGCTCATACTTTGCTTAGCATAATCGATTTTAAGGAGGGAGATTTCGAATCCGTCTTGGACACTTCTTTCAGCTCTTTGGTGCATAAGAGAACCAATCTCTTGGTGAAGGAGATTAACTATCTGAGCCGGAGATGTGATTTTCCTGTCTTTGACTGTATAATTCAATAGCGAGTTAACAGTCATGGAAAGCAAAGCACCGGGAACACCATGCCCTGTGCAATCTATTACTGCTAAATAAGCTTCTTGCTTGTCTTGATTATCATAGAACCAATAGAAGTCTCCACCTACAATATCACGTGGTTTCCAGATGACAAAATGTTCTTGGAATAAAAGATTAAGCTCACTTTCTTGCGGTAAAATTGAACGTTGGATCAGAGAAGCATACTCTATTGATTCTCGCATCTTCTGCTGTTCTTCGGTTAACAACAAAGTCTTTTCAGTTAGCTCAGTTGTTTTCTCTGACAGTTCGTGTGTTCTTTCATTAACCTTATTCTCTAGAACTTCTTGATTCTTCTTATAGAGCTTAATTCTTTGCTTAAAGATAAGATAGATCACCAAAGAAATAAAGAGAAAATAAGCAGTGTAAGCCCACCAGGAACGATACCAAGGAGGAAGAATTCTGAATTCGATTGTAGACCAAGACATATCACTAAAGTCTGTAGGAAAAGCCTGAATATCAAAAGCATACTTTCCGGGTTGGAGATTCTCATAAGTTATCTTTCCGGCATAAGTACCGACCTTCCAATCATCATCAAATCCGGTTAACTTATACTTCATTGGATAGTCTTCGGGGTACATATAGTTTAATATTGCTACCGGAAATGCTATGGTATTCTCACTAGAGGAAAATCTTAAAGGCTTGCTAAGATCTTTACGCTCTCCATTTACCTCTAACCAGGAAATATCTAAGGTGGGATTGAGGAGAGATTTGTTGAGTTTATAAAGTTTTACTTCTTCAGCATCATAATAGTCTTTCCCTAAAACATAGTATTCATTTTCATTAGTAATTTTAAAATTTGAAATAGTATTGGGTAAACCTTGTTTATAGTCATAAATCATCGAAATTTCATAATCATAAGAATAGTGTACTAACTTATCCCAGTACTCCATCCACAAAAAATTAGAGTCATCATAGATTTCAAATTTAGAACCATATACTTCTGGGATAATTTCTTTAATATGTTTATTAGATAACTCACACCATTTATTATTATAAAAATAGAAAAGAGTATCTCCAATAACAAATGGAAACAATTTGTTATTGGAGGTTAAACAATGAAAGTATTGATCGCTTGTCTTTAATTCAAAATCATAATTTGAATCAAGTAACTCTCCCTCACTAAACTTTTTAATACTATACTCATTTTCTTGCGAGATAGTATCTCTTTTTACTGAAAGAAAATAATTGCTATCTCCTGTTTCAATTAATTCTTCCCAGTTTTCTTCGATCCGATAATTATCTTCTATGAGATTATACAAAATGTTATAGTCAGGGATAAAGACATAATTATCAAATATTTTAGAATTATAAAGTTTTATTTTGAGACTATCTATCAAAGTATTGAGTTGATTAGATTGTTTAGTAGTAATCTTATCTAAATCATCATCAGTATAGGCAAATAAGTCATAACCTAAATCATTAGCAATTAATATCCTATCTAGACCAATACAGAATTTATCACTGAAAGAAAAAGTTATAATTGTTTTCATCAGTTTATTTTCAATATTGTAATCATTAATCTCCAAATGATTTTGATTTCCTTGAAAGAAATAAAGATGCTTAGTAGAATTATTAGGGATATTAAAACCTGGATTAACTAAAGTATCAGTTAATGTTAATTTCTTATCCTCATTCATTTGAAAAATTTTTACTACTTTTTTAGAATAATCTTCAATTATTATGTAATTATTTTTGATATAATTTGTAGAATAATTTTTTATGAAAATTTTGTCAGATAACAATTGTGACCATAATGTTTTTAAAGTGCTAGTAAAATAACTTGAACCAAGTAGATCAAATGTAAAAATGTTAATCTGATCATTTCTTCTACTATAACTTATAGTGAAATTGCGTAATGACCATCCATACTGTAATTGAGGAAACCTGAAATATTTATAATATTTGCTATTATCCATTAGATCATGAAATTCTACTTTTAAAATTTTTTCTTCAGATATTAGGGTTTTACTAATCACCATGTTATCAGTTATATTTAATAAATTTAAAGCTGCTACATTATTTTTTTCAAGTGTGGTTGTTAGTATATGGTTAGTAGAATTTGAATCATTTTTAAGAAAAGTAACATAATTCAGTTTATACTGCTCTTCAAAATCCTCATCTTCAGAATAGATATCATCTTCATCCGTAAATACTTTGTTGTTTAGCTCTCCACTAGTGTTAAATTTTATTGATTCGTCTTGCCAAAGTAAGCAATATGACCCTCCAGAGTCAGCTTCTCTTGTGGGCAATTTATATGAGTAAGCTAAAGAATAATTATTGGATAGAAAGTCAGATAATTTTGAAAGATAAATATTTTCTCTATCTTGATATATTAACCAATCTTCATCAGTCTCGTCATTGAAATATTGGATTATTTTATAATTAGAAGAGATTTTTTCTTTCATGATTTTTCTTTCATCCGTACTTACCGAATAAATATAATTAGTGTATTTGAAGTATAGGTACAAATTGCTATTACTATCTCTTATAATTTCTGGCACTGTTCCTGGATTAATTAGCTCATTATAGTTTTCAGCATTCATTATGAATAATGAATCAATAAAGTTATCATTATAAACATGCAAATATAGGTCATTTACTTTAGGAGATAACTGTTCAATATATCTAAAATCATCTGAAGAATTATACTTAAATCTCCCAGTAGTTGGGTAATAATTAAAATGCAATGATACTAAATTATTATTTTTATCTAAGTTAAATAAATTACCCACTTTCTCCTGATTGATAAAAGGACGCCAATATGTAAAACCTTGCTTTGATATCTGATAATCAACTTTAGATTTATGGTAACTATAGGATATTAATGAGTCATCTTGATAAATATAATATCCTTTTTTACCAACCACTAAAAGTTTATCGTCAATCTCAGTTTTAAAAATAATATTCTCATCTGCCATTAGATCAAATTTTTTAAATTTTACCTCATCCCAAACATAAAAATAATTATCCAAGACCACAACTATTTTATTTTCTTTTAGTTTAAATAAAGAAGTCTCCATCTGTTTTTCATTGCTTTTTTTCTCTAATTGAAGCATTAATTCAAAAGAATAATTATCGTATCTATATACTTCATAATAATTCTTAGTTAATGTCATGTACCAAAGATATCCCATTGAGTCCCAAACATTACACATAAATTTTAACTCAGAAAAAGCTTTTTTTAAACTATTTTCTGGAAGACTACTTTTATTCAAAATCTCTATTAGCTCTTTACTTTCTATGATTTCTTCACTCATTAAACTTATCATAGATAGGAGAAAGATCAATAGAAGAGCTATTGCAACTGACTTATTTTTCATATCCTCACTCCAATAACCGTAATATCATCTCTTTGTTCATTCTTTTCCAGCATATTTTCTACCAAGATATTTAGTTCTCTTGCTTGTTCTTCCATGCTTAGCTTATCCAAGGATTGC
>JAEKNW010000249.1 GCA_016838885.1 Candidatus Cloacimonadota bacterium | reverse complement strand
TTCTGGCAGTTGGTGGTATGGAGTGGAAGCACCCTTGCTTCCACAACAGGCTTTAAAAAGCCTGTAAAATCTGGCGCCAAGGGTGGCCCCAGTCCATATTTCCTTGCTTCCACAAGATGCTTAAAAAAGCCTGTGGAATCTGGCTGCAAGATGCCCCAGTCCATATTTCTCTGCTTCCCCAAGATGCTTAAAAAAGACTGTGGAATCTGGCGGCAAGATGCCCCCAGTCCATATCCCCCCGCTTCTATTTAGCAGGAGATTTTCAGCTCTTAAGCTATTAGATAAGGTTACGAAAAAGAAAGCTTGTCTTATCAACATTTTGAGTTATCATATTAGAAAAAAAATAGAATTGGAGGAGAAATGCGTCCAAAAATTACTATAATCGGGGCAGGTCCGGGAGGATTAACTGCCGGGATATTATTACAGAAGAGAGGATTTGACGTAACTATCTATGAGAAAGATTCTAGTCCTGGTGGCAGAAATCAAGCTATTAAGTTAGGTGAATATACTTTTGATACAGGGCCAACTTTTTTGATGATGAAATACTTTTTAGATGAGATTTTTCAAGAAACAGGAAGGGATATCAATGATTATTTAGAATTTTATGATTTAGAACCTCTTTATACTTTGGTATTTAAAGATAAAACAATGGTTCATTACAAAGATAAAGTAAAGATGAAAGCTGAGATAGAAAAACATTTCCCTGGTGAATCAGGAGGTTTTGATCAATTAATGGACTATGAGCAAGAGCGTTATCGGAGACTCTACCCCTGTTTAAAGAAAGATTATTCTTATCTCAAGAGGATGGTTGAGCATGATATTCTCTATGCTTTTCCTTATTTGCAACTTCACAAAACAATGCATCAAGCCTTGGGTTCATATTTTCAATCTGAAGATTTAAAGATAGCATTTACCTTCCAAGCTAAATATTTGGGAATGTCTCCTTGGTCATGTCCTGCTCTTTTCACCATGGTGCCCTATATTGAACATGAATATGGGATATATCATGTTAAAGGGGGACTCAATAAAATTTCTCAAGCTATGGCCAAAGTCTTTCTTGAAGAGGGAGGAAGCATCGTATATAATACAGCTGTTAAGAAGTTAATAACTAATTTTGGGGAAGTGCTTGGGGTTGTCTTAGATAATTGTGAAAAGGTTTATTCCGAAGATGTGATTATTAATTCTGATTTTGCTTACTCTTTTTCAAATCTTTATAAGGAATCCAGGAAGTGGTCTCCCCAAAAGCTAAAAGGTAAAGATTTTTCCTGTTCTACTTTTATGATTTATTTAGGCTTGGATAAGAAGTATAATTTACCTCATCATAGTATTTATTTTGCTGATGATTATAAGGCAAATATTGAAGATATAAGCCTCTATCGCAGAGTTGGAGATGATTTCTCAGTCTATGTTCAGAATGCTTCGGTTATAGATCCTACATTAGCCCCTGAAGGCCATAGTGCTCTTTATCTTCTAGTTCCTATTACTAATCTTAAGAGTAGGATTAACTGGCAAGTCTTTGGTCCGGAATATAGGAATAAGGTAATTGCTCTTTTGAAAGAGAAGGCTGGATTAACAGATATAGAAGACCATATTAAGGTTGAAAAAGTAATCACACCTCAGGATTGGAGTAATGATTATAATGTCTTCTTAGGGGCAACTTTTAATCTTGGGCATGGAGTGAATCAAATGCTTTATTTCAGACCCCATAATAAATTTGAAGAGTTAGAAAACTGTTTTTTAGTAGGAGGTGGAACTCATCCCGGTAGTGGTCTTCCCACGATTTATGAGTCTGGTAGAATTAGTGCAAAGATGATTTGTAAGAAGCATGGTGTCAAATATTAGAATTTAATCTTGACTAAAATAGAGAGCAAGGTAAATAAAGAACAAAATATTTAAAAATTGGAGAAAAAATGAAAAAAGGGTTAATTATAACACTAGTAGTTATTGGTTTAATAGTACTAATCGCTTTTGTATCCATTAAGGGTATTTATAACAATATGGTCGATAAAGAACAAGATGTAATTGCAAGTTGGTCACAAGTTGAAAACGTTTATCAACGTAGAATGGATTTAATTCCTAACCTAGTTGAGATCGTAAAGGGTTATGCAGCCCATGAGAGAGAGACCTTAACAGCTGTAATCGAAGCACGTTCCAAAATGGGTGGGGTAACACAACTAAGTCCTGAAGCTTTAAATGATCCACAAGCCTTAGAGAGATTCTCACAAGCTCAAGCTTCTTTAGGCGGTACTTTACAAAGATTGATGATGCTCCAAGAGAATTATCCAAATCTTAAAGCAGACCAGCAATTTTTGAAACTTCAAGATCAATTAGAGGGTACTGAAAACAGAATTACAAATGAGAGAAGGAGATTTATTAAATCAGTACAATCATTTAACACCTATATTAAGCGTTTCCCACAAGTAATTTTGGCCAACAATTTTGGTTTTTCCCCAAAAGCTACTTTCCAAGCTACAACAGGTGCTGATGTAGCTCCAAGCATAGATATGAGTAATTAACTTATGGCAAAATTAAGTAAAAAAGAGAAAGATATAATTGCCCAAGCAGTAACAAAAGCTGAAAAGAACACTTCAGGAGAGATAGCTGTTGTTGTAGCTAAACAAAGCTGTGATTATGCTATCTATGAGTTAACTTTCGCTGTGATAATTGGCTTGCTGGCCATGATCTTGGCTCTCTTGAACTTCTCTCATCTTGATACTTTTATAAAAAATATGTTTTGGAGTAATTCTCAGATACTAACAACTTCAATTATTGGTTTAGGGACATTTGTAATTATAATAATCTTCTATTTTTTGGCAAATATCTCAGTTGTTGACAGGTTAATTATCCCTAAGTCAGTAAAAGAAGAAAAAGTAAAAGAAAAAGCAGAGTTAAGCTTTATGGAGTATGGAATCAGTAACACTCGCGATAGAACAGGTGTCCTAATTTTCATCTCTAACCTAGAAAAGAGAGTTCTAATCATAGCTGATAAAGGAATTGCGGAAGTTTATCCTCATAGCTCTTGGCAAAAACAAGTAGATAGAATAATCACAGGGATTAAAAGCAATAAATTTGCTTCTGAATTAGAAAAGGTAATTATTGAAGTTGGTACTGTTCTTTCCCAGAATTTCCCTATTAAAGAAGATAATACTAACGAATTGCCAAATCATGTAAGGGAGATATAATGACTAAAAAAATAATAACCATATTCTCACTTATCTTGATTGCCTTTTCTCTTTCAGCTCAATCTTTCCCTAAATTATCAGGAAGAGTTGTTGATAATGCTAATATCTTTAATAGCTCTGAAGAGAGAGAATTAACCTCACTATTAGTTGGATTAGAAAAAGATGCTGATATTCAAGCTGTGGTGGTCTCGGTTAAATCCCTTGAGGGTTACACAGTAGAAGATTACACAATTAGATTAGCAGAACATTGGAAAATTGGTTCTAAATCAACTGATAATGGCTTGATAATTCTCGTAGCTCCTAATGAAAGAGATGTCAGAATTGAAGTAGGATATGGCTTGGAATACAAAATTACAGATGGTATGAGTGGCTATATTATCAGAAAAGATATTATTCCTAACTTCAAAAGCGGTGGATATTATGCAGGTATAAGAGCTGGATTAATAACTATCAATAATGTTATGACAGGTAAAACAAGCATTAGTCAAGAAGAGATTCAGCAATCACGACAAAGTGAAGAAAAAGGGTCATCTATAGGCTATATCATATTTTTAATTATAATCTCTATCTTATTTAGAGGTAGATTATTCCCATTACTTCTCTTTGGCTCACTTATGGGCGGTGGAAGAGGAAGACGTGGTAGCGGTGGTGGCTTCGGCGGTTTCGGCGGAGGAGGATTCTCCGGTGGCGGAGGTGGCTTCGGTGGAGGCGGTGCTTCCGGGAAATGGTAGGCTTGCAAAGCAAGAATGAAAAGTGAAAAATAAGAATTATGTTGAATCGTTGATTTGTTGATTTGTTTAATTGATAAGAGAGATAGAGTCCGTGTGTCTTCAATCCCCTCTTCATTTGCTCAAGCAAATGTTTCCAAGAGGGGTGGCATCGAAGATGACGGGGTGTTTAAGTCTTGCTTCGCAAGAATGAAAA
>JAEKNW010000248.1 GCA_016838885.1 Candidatus Cloacimonadota bacterium | reverse complement strand
ATTCTTTTAGCAAAATAACTTACAGAATTTGAAGGCATATAATATATATATTCCTGAAAATTATGGAAGTTACTTTTGCAAAAGAATATAGTGCTATTCGCTTTTTCCCTAAATTCTACAGCATTATGTAGGTTTATTTCTTAGTGACTTGATATCCTGCTACAAAAAATCAAAGTTTTATACCATATTCACTATTTTATCAACTTTTTTTATAATTTAGCTTTTGAATATCCTTAGCTAATCTAAAAACCTGAGTCGAAGCAACATCAGGGATTTGATTACTTTCACTATAGTTTTTCTCGGCATTAATAATCGCATCACCAATCAATTTAACATCATTTTTAGAGTCAAATCCTCCCGATTTCATATTATTGACAAACTGCTTCCATGCTTTGCATTTATCAATGGGAGAAGTTATCTTTTCTTTTCTGAGCATTTCAGGAGTTAGTTTTATACCTGAAAAATGATAATAAAGCCATACTTCAAAGCAGGGATTACTTAATGCAAGATTCCAATTATTCTCATTACAACATTTTTTTTCGGCTTCAAAAATCTTATCCCTATTAATATCAGCATCTACGATAATCCATAATTCATCAATAGTACCATCATAATCATATTCTTCAAAATCATCTTCATTTCGATAATTTTTATCAGATTTAGATGATTTTAAAACTCTTTTTGCAATCTTGTATAAACCTATAGCAGTATTATCATCACCATCTTCAAGTTTATAAATTAGAACTTCAATTTTTGAATTACTTTCAAACATTTTAAAATAATCAACCTCTCTTTTCTTTCCCTCAACAAAAAGGAAAATTTTTTTAGGAGATAAATTTCTTGAGTATTTAGAATAATTTCTATTCGTTATCAACATTTATGCCCCAATGCAGCTCTTCAAAGTTACCTAAGAAAGGAATTCCACCATATCTTCCATTCAAATATCCTTTTCGAATATCAATAGTTCTGTGTTCTTTGAAGTCATTCAGAGTTATAAACGAAGTTGAACCGCTTTTATCTTTTTCAGCAAACCAAATTTCATCTTGACTGAAAATGGTTTGATCCAACAAATTTGATTCATGGGTTGTAAAGATTAATTGACCTTTTGATGATTTGTCATCTGAATATTTTCTAATCAGTTTTTTTATAAGTGAAGGATGAATAGATCGCTCAATTTCATCAATAAAAAACACTTTCCTTTTATTAGCAATCTCATCTATAACTGGTAATATATGAAGTAATCTTTTTGTACCGTCTGACTCCTCATCTAAAGAAAAACTATTTTGATAATTGTTTTCACCACTATGAGAGATAGCCAATGATTTATGATAAACCTTACCATCATCTTCTTTTTCGAACACATCTAATAAAGTTGGATTTATCATAAGACCTCTTACATCATTATCATTAAACTTCTCTCTATTTTCAGGAGATAATGAATCTAAATCAACTTCGTTTCTCTTAATCTCAATTGATTTTATCCCAATGTCCAAAGCACACATTGTCTGTTCTATATATTTCGCGAACCTTTTATCTTTTTCTATCTTCAAAACTAACCCTATATTGGTACTGCTAGGATAAATGATGTTTAATGATTCTTTGAACCAGTTATAGGCTTTTCTAATATCGTTAAAATATGAATCACCTCGATTTATGAGATAATCAAATATTGGTTTGTAGGGATTAATGAAATCTTCTTCCAAAACAGCCTTTAACATAAAGTTTTTGTCATCATTTTCAAAATCGGCGTTGAATTTTAATGAGATACTTTTTTCAGATTTAGCTTTTCTTTCAAAGAGAAGTATCTCTTTTTTATCCTTCTGTTCAATAAGATAGAGCTCTTCAGTTAGGATAATTCCTTTTTCAATCTCCAGAGCGTAAAGAAAGCTTTTATCCTGCTCATAAAATTCAACTGCTAATAATTGCTTTTTATCAACGTTGAATTCTTTTAATTTAAAAATATTTTTATGTAATTCCTTTGAAGTAATTTTTCCTAAGACCAATCGTTGTAAATGTGAAATAGCCTTTATCAAGTTGGATTTACCTGCACCATTAGCCCCATATATTGCGGAAAGCTTTAATACTCCAATGCTATCAAACTCAATAACATGATGCTTCATACTTTTTTTATACCCTGAGGGTAACATGTTAAATTCTTGTGCTTTATCAAATGAAAACAAGTTTTCTACAATAAATCTAATTATCATCTCATCTCCTTTTTCACACAAAATATCACGATACTGATTAATGTCAAGTTTTTTTACCTTATCTTCCATTATTGTGTGATAAATTCACGTATAAATAAAACCCGAATGATGCAGTCGAGCTTTAGTAATACTTCGCTAAAGCTATGTAGTATGTATAAGCGAAGTAGAAAGCTACCTATCACAGGTGAAGATTGCAGATTCTTTTAGCAAATCCCCCTCTTTGAGGGGGACAGAGGGGGTGCATTCATAAACCCAAATAATGCAGTAGATCTTTGAGAATAGCACTATATTCTTTTGCAAAAGTAACTTCCATAATTTTCAGGAATATATATATATTATATGCTTTCAAATTCTGTAAGTTATTTTACTAAAAGAATCTGCACTCTTCGCCTGTGATACGTAGCATTAGCGAAGTATTACTAAAGCTCTACTGCACCATTCGGGATAAACGGCATATAATATTTTTTCAGCTAGGTGTTCTATTCCTTATTCTCCCCCATCTGTTTCTTCTTGAGTTTCTCCCACCATTCTAATCTTTTAAGAATCTCTTTTTCAAAACCAAATGGAGAAGGAGTATAAAAAGTTGTCTCAGGTAACTGGTCAGGGAAGTATTTTTGGTAATGATAGCCATAGGCAAAATCATGGGAATATCTATAATTATCTCCATATCCAAGGTCTTTCATCAGCTTAGTTGGGGCATTCCGGATATGCATTGGAACTCCCAGATGGGAAGTTTTTTTAGCCAAATCACGAGCTGATTTGTAAGCTGTATAGACGGCATTACTTTTGGGGGCTGTGGCAAGATAGACAACTAATTGGGAGAGAGCAGTATTAGCTTCGGGCATTCCTAAAAAATGGACAGCCTCTTTGCAAGCAATAGCTTGAGTAATGGCATTCGGATCTGCTAATCCGACATCTTCAGTCGCGAATCTCACTAATCTGCGAACAATATACATCGGGTCTTCACCTGCTTCTAGCATTCTAGCTAGCCAGTAGAGTCCTGCTTGAGGATCACCTCCCCGCAAGGATTTATGTAAAGCTGAGATAACATTATAGTGTTCTTCTCCACCCTTATCAAAAAACATACTTTTCTGTTGGAGTATCTTTCCCACTTGACTAATCTCTAAAGAGGCAAGATCTCCATAAGTGCGAAGCATATCTAAGTTATTAAGAGCTTTTCGACCATCCCCTCCACTAATTTGAATTAAATAACTCAAAAAATCTTCTTTTAATTCAGGAAGATATTTGTCTTTAGCTTTTAGGATAATCTCCTGAATATCCTCTTCTTGAAGATTATTAAGGACATAGACACTACAGCGGGATAATAAAGCAGGAATGACTTCAAAAGAGGGATTTTCTGTTGTAGCACCCAAAAGAATTATAGTCCCAGATTCAACATAAGGAAGAAAGGCATCTTGTTGGGACTTACTAAATCTATGAATTTCATCAATGAAAAGAATTGTCTGTTCTTGGGTTAATTGATACCTTTGCTCGGCCTCTTGCATGACAAGTTTAACTTCTTTAATCCCTGAAAGAACAGCACTGAATTGAATAAAGTCATTTTTAGTAGTATTTTCAATAATTTTAGCAATTGTTGTTTTCCCACACCCCGGAGGTCCCCATAAAATTAATGATTTCAAATCGTCATTTTCGATCATCTTACGAAGCATAGAGTCTTGACTTGTCAGATGTTTCTGTCCAATCAGTTCATCGATTTTCTGTGGCCTCATAAGTTCAGCCAAAGGGGTGTTTGCTAACATTTTTACTCCATTAATCTTAGAAGAAAACTAAAGGATAGAAGAATTTTTAAGTTTTTTATCCCGAATGGTGCAGTAGAGCTTTAGAGAAGAGTGCAGATTCTTTTAGCAAAATAACTTACAGAATTTGAAGGCATATAATATATATATTCCTGAAAATT